>CAYVQL010000052.1:0-45672 GCA_964454135.1 uncultured Enterobacterales bacterium
CGCTACGAGAGGAGTGCGTCCGCTGCATTGGGCCTGGCTTTTTACGAGAGGCTCACCAGTTGGGGGTGATGAAGTGCGTCACTCCGTCGGCTTCCACCTGCTCGACCACATGCTGGCGCGAGAGCGTGCCCAGCTTGAACCAGCGCGGGGCGATGTCGGCCAAGTCGGCGGCGATGCGGGCGCCGGTCTGCAGGGCCACCAGGTCTACGATGGTGGCATGGCCGAAGAGGGTCCCGTGCCCTTGCGCCGCCAGGTCCGCCGAGATGCTGTCAGCCACCACGGGCTCGGAGACGCGGCTCATGCGGGCGTGGGTGCGGTAGGGCAGCAAGGAGTAGTCGTCGCGCTTGTCGCGCTTCTCGAGGCGCGCCTGGGCGCCAGCCCAGCCCGCGACCACGGTGGCCGCCATGGCCAGCAGGCTGATGACGGCCAGGCGCGGGGCCAGGTTGCCAGGCTCGCGGCGCCGCAGCTCGCGCGCCAAGCGCCAGGCGCCCAGGCCGGCGGCCAGGGCCAGGATAGGGATGGCCGGCCCCACATAGAGACTCAGGCCGCCCTGCATGAGCAGGATGGAGGCGATGTGCAGGCCAGCCATGGCCAGCAGCAGCGCCTCGGGCTGGTCGGACCAGGAACGCAGGACGCCGAGCTTGCCGGTGGCGGGTCCGGAACGCAGCAGAAGCGCGGCCGCCAGGGCGAGCAGCGGCAAGTGGGCGTTTTCCATGGCCATGATCCCCAGCCACCAGGAGAGCTTGGCGCTCGCGGTTGGCGCGGCGTCGAGGTGGTAGGCGTGGTGGCCCACCAGATCCTGCCAGATGCCCTGGCTGCCGGTCAGCCAGAAGCCCGCGCAGACGACCGCGGGCAGGCCGCCCGCCAGCAGGGCGAAGCCAGGTAGGGCGCAGGGCTGGCGGCGGGCGATGACCAGAGCAGAGGCGCCGATCAGCACCAGGCCGTGCTGGCCCGTCAGCAGGGAGGCGGCGGCCGCCAGGCCGGCCAGCCTCCAGCGGCCCAGCAGCGCGGCCGCCACGCAGAGGGCAGTCCAAAAGGCCACCATGCGCATGCCGGTGAAGGCGTAGACGGCGGCGATGGTCGGGGCGAGCAGGTAGCAGACCGCTGCGGCCAGGCCGGCCCAGCGGCTGCGCAGGCGCCAGCCCGCCCCGAGCAGCAGGGCGGCGGTGAGCAGCGTGGCGCCGGCCACCAGGCAGCGGCCGGCCAGCAGGGGGGGCAGGCCAAGCCTGATCAGGGTGGCGGGCGCCAGGATGGCCAGAGGGGGCCGGGCGCTGTGCAGCTGGTCGTAGAGCCTGGCGCCCTCGGCTGCGCGACGGGCCACGTAGAGGTGCACGTTCTCGTCGGACCAGGTGCTATGGAAGTTGGCGGCGTGCTGCCAAATCAGGAAGCCGGCGCTGGCCAGCAGGTAGAGCCAGAAGATGGTCTGCCAGAGCAGGGCTTGGGCTCGGGCGGGCATCACATGCCCAGGCCGCCGAGGAGGAGGTAGACGGTGCCGGCGCTGATCTCCATACCCCGCGCATTGTAGGCCGCGACGAGCATGTCGGGCAGGCCGTCGCCGCTCACATCGCCGGCGGGTGAGACCGCGCTTCCGGCATGATCCCCCGGTGTCTCGCCAAGCATGCGCGCGTCGGCCTGGTAGAGGTCGAAGGTGCCGCTTACGGGGCCATAGACGAGGTAGGCGGCTCCAGCTCCATCACCGCCGGAGGAATCGGCGTTAGCGCCAACTAGCAGGTCACCAAAGCCATCGCTGTCCACGTCTCCGACCAGCGCCACCGTACCTGTGCTGAAGCCTTCTCCGTATCCGAGCAGTACGGCGCTGGCCGAGCCGAGGTCCAGCTCGCCTGTGACCGGACCGATCTGCAGGTAGGCCCCGCCCCCGACGTCTAGGCTCGTTGCTCCGATGAGCATGTCGGATAGGCCATCGCCGTCCACGTCGCCCGATATCGAGAGATGAACACCCGCCTTTGCGCCCGCCTCGCTACCGAGCAGCTTGGCATGCGCGCTCACCAGGGAGTGGTGGCCTGAGACGGGACCCTTCACAAGGTAGGCTGCTCCGGAGGAACTCCCGCCAGAGCTCTCGTTGTACGCGCCGATCAGCAGATCGTCGAAACCATCGCCGTCCACATCCCCCGCGGCGAGGCCATAGCCAGCGGCATCCGACTCGTCCTCGCCGGAGAAGCTGGCGGTGGCCGCTCCCATGCCGAAGCTACCCTGTGCAGGCCAGCTCTGCCCGCCCGCGAACAGGTAGGCTCCGTTCCAGTCTGTGCTCTCCGCTGCGTAGTACATGAAGTCGCCGAAACCGTCGGCGTTCATGTCCCCCGCGCTGGATACGGAGAGGCCCGCCCATGCACGGCTTTCGCCGAGGAAGGTGAAATCCGCCTCGGTGACGAGCTGCGTGCCGGAAACAGGTCCCAGGAAGAGAAACACCGCTCCGGAGGCATTTCCTCCGATGTCGCTGCCCGGTGCCCCTACGAGGATGTCCGGAGAGCCATCGCCGTTGAAATCTTCGATGCCGGCAGGCATGCCCGCGCAGTCGTTCTCAGCTTGCCCCATTACCTTGGCATCAGCGTCCCCCAGTGGTTTCGTGTCTGATATTGGGCCGTACAGGAGGTAGACGGCCCCGGTGGCGTCTTCATGGTCCATAGACCCGACAAGGAGGTCATGTATTCCGTCTCCGTTCATGTCTCCTGCCTGGGCAAGCGCCGTGCCGGCCCTGTCGTTTTGTTCCTCGCCCAGCAGCTTTGCGTGGGCTTCGTCCAGGTACATCAGGCCTTCAGGGGGATCGCAGATCCCACCACCGCCGTCGCAGTCTTCGTCGATGGCGTTGCCGCAGATCTCTTCGGCGTCGGGGTTGATCTCCAGATTACCATCGTCGCAGTCTTCGTCATCGGCCGACCAGCCCGCGGCTTGCTCGCAACCCTGCCTGGGGTTCTCGGGGTCGCCGTAGCCGTCGCCATCCGCGTCTTCATACCAGGTGGCCGCATCCAGCGCGTCATCCTCGTCGGTCTCCCCGTCGCAGTCGTTGTCGACGCCGTCGCACAGCTCGTCGACCTCCGGGTTGATGCTGGGATCGTCATCGTCGCAATCCCCCCCCTCGGCGATGAAACCGCTGGGCGCCTCGCAGCCGTTCTGCTCGCCTTCGGGATCGCCGTAGCCGTCGCCGTCCAGGTCCGGATACCAGGCTGGAAGGTCGGCCACGTCCTCCTCTTCGTCCACGGCCCCGTCGCAGTCGTTGTCGACGCCGTCGCAGAGCTCATCGGCACCGGGCCAGGTCCGCTCGTCCAGGTCGTCGCAGTCGATGCCCTTGGCCGAGTCCGCGTAGCCATCGGCCGGAGGCTGACAGGCGACGGCAGGCTGCTCGTCGCGCCCGTAGCCATCGCCGTCCCGGTCCTGGGTCCAGGCGATGGCGTCGTAGGCGTCGTCCTCGTCCGTGTTGCCGTCGCAGTCGTTGTCGATGCCGTCGCAGAGTTCCAGCATGTCGGGGTGCACGGCCGGATCGTGGTCGTCGCAGTCGGTGCTGGCGGGGTGGCCGTCGAGGTCGAGGTCTGTGGTGGGAGCGCCAGGCATAGTGCAGCAGGTGAGGAGAAGGCAGAGCGGTGTGGCACGCCTCACGAGCCGGACCGTGGATCCGCATCCGTGAGACGTCTTCCGCCTCCGGCGTCTATCGCGGTTTTGCCTCATACACATAGAATTATGTATACCATGAGGAATCGAATGGAGTAATGCGCAGGCCCGCCCAAGGGCTGGTTTGACCTTGGCGCTCGTCAGAACGGGCAGATGGTCAAGGTCGTGTACTCGCAGCCATACAGAGCGGCGCCCGCATCGCCACAGATGTCAGAGTTGATGTCTCCGGCGTAGATGACATCGCCATTATCCGTGCCCGAGTAGATGGTGTCGGAGTACGAGTTTGGCCCGTAGAGCGTGTCGTCGCCGCCATCGCCGCAGAGCGTGTTGCCGGAGTTGTCGGCTGTGGTGGTTTCACCCCCCACGATGTAGTCATTATCCGGACCGCCCTTGATGAAGTCCTCATGGTAGCCGCCCCAGATCGAGTCGGCCCCAGTGGAACCTTCGATCGTGTCGACGTCGTTGCCACCGAAGATGGAGTCAGCGCCCGTACCTCCGTACAGGTGATCTTCATGTTGACCGCCATAGATGGTGTCTTCGGCACAGCCCCCGTAGATGGTGTCCTGCCCGTTGCCGCCCGCCAACGAATCCTGGCCCTCATTTCCGTAGATGACGTCGCCGTCGTCTCCCCCCTCGATGGTGTCATCGCCAGCCTGTCCGAAGATCGTGTCGTAGTCTCCTCCGCCGTAGATGATGTCCTTGTCTGTGGTGTCGTCCATGCCCGTGATCACGTCGTTGCCCCCCTCGGCCGTGACGGTCGTGTAGTCTGCCGAGATGTCGGTGGTGGAGCTGTCCAGGTCGATGTCGTCGACGTAGCCCGTGCCTATGACGACGAGGTTCCAACCGCTCATCGATGAGAAACTATCGCAGCAGAACTTGCTACCCGTGCCGTGCTTTCCCCAGAAGTCCGGCGCACCAGGGGTGCCTTCGTCGCAGTCAAGGGCCGTCTGGCTGCCCTCGCCGTTCGCTCCAAGATCGCAGGTGATCACCGTTGTTGTTCCACCATCGTCGCAGATCAGGTTCGCGCCTCCGCCAGCACAGCCCCCGTACCCGCTGGGACACGCCCCCTCCACCACCCCCGACCTCACCCCCACCCCCACCACGCTCCCCAGCGCCACCAGCTGCACGACCCTCCGGATTCCCTTCGCGTTCATGTCGTCTCCCTTCATGGGTGTACCCACTCCGCACGAAGCATCAACGCCCGGCGAAGACGGCGCGCGTTCCTGCTGCGCACCCGCTCCATGAATCTGCCACGGCAGCGCACGACAGATCAAGCGGGAAAGGCGACTTCACGCCATTTTTACATTTGAGTTTACGCAATGGAAACTCCAGGTATCGAGGAGTTTCCATCCCCGAAACTGTGGCGCGCGGCAGGAAGCGCCCCCTGTTTGTTTTCACGTGAAAACAAGCTCGAGTTTCGAATGCAGAAACTCATGGCCATGGAAACAACCCATGGAGTTTCCACCAACAAAACTCATCCCGCTAGTCGAGATACCCCAGCGCCCGCAGCGCCCCCTCCGCCTCTGCCTCCAGCGCTGGTGCCGCATCCCCTTCTGGCACGGGCACCCACATCGGCCGCACCCGCAGCTCCAGCTCGCCCACCCGCGCCCGCAGCTCCCCCTCCGCCAAGGTCCACCGAACCTGCTCGCCATTCAGGCGCAGCGCCACCTGGCCCAGGGCTTGCTCCGCGGCACCTGCTGGCTCCACGAAGAGCTCCCTCATCACCGAGAACTTCCGCCCCCAGCGCACGCGCGCCCCCGCACCCTCCAGCTCCACCACCGGCGCCTCGGCCAACACGCTGCCCTCCACCCATGCCCGCTGGGGAGCCTGGGGCAGTTCCAGCTCCAGCTCCACATCCTGCCCGAGCCGCCCCCCCACGCTGCAGCGCAGCGCTTGCACCACGGGCCGCTCCAGCCCCTCCCCCATGGCCGTCGCAAAGGGCGCGGACGCGGCCAGCCCGACCAGCCGCTCTCCATCGCGCTCGCGCGGATCGGTGGCCACGTCGAAGACAAAGGCCCTGCCCTTGGTCGTCACCCACTTGGATTCCCCCCGCAGCACCCCCCAGGAGGCGGACTTGTAGAGCGTGCGGCCGAAGGCGATGGGCCCTTGGGTTCGGGAATCGTCCAGCAAGGAGCGCCCCGAGCCCTGCAGCCCCGCCAGCTGTAGGACCGTCGGCGCCAGGTCCGCCAGGGAGACCGGCGTCTCGATGCGCCCGGCTTGCACCCCCGGCCCCTTGATCAACAGGGGAACCCGCAGCAGCTCATCGTAGAGCGTATGCCCGTGCTCGAAGCCCCCGTGGTCCCAGAACTCCTCGCCGTGGTCCGAAAACACCGTCACCATGTCCCGTTCCCCCATGCCCTCCAGCAGCCGCCCCAGCTGGTCGTCCACGTAGCGCAGGCTGCCGTCGTAGCGGTCCGAGACGTAGCGCTCCAGCTCGCGGTCCCTGCCCCCAGCCAGCGCCCGCAGCACGTCGGGCCGCCGAAAGGCCTGCTCGGCCCCCTCTCCCCGAATGGCCTGCATCACCTCGGGATCGGACAGCGCCCCCTCCAGCGCCGCCGGCATCTGCCCCGCGAACAGCCCGCGGTAGGCCTGCGGCTCGGTGTAGGGCAGGTGCAGGTCCATCAGGTGCACCATGGCCAGCGCAGGGCGATCCTCGCAGCGCTCCAACCACGCCAGGGCCTCGTCCACGACCACCTGCGCCCGGGGCCAGACCCGTATCCAGTGTCGGCTCCAGCCCTCGTGCATGCCATAGGTGGACGACAGGTACACGTTCCCGACAAAGGCCCCTGTCTCCCAGCCCCCACGCCCCAGCAAGACCGGCAGCGACTCTCCCGCGTCCCATTCCTCAGGCTGACGCCCCGACAGGAACGCCCGCGCCGCCGGCAAGGTCCAGGGCGCCACACTGCGCGCCATCTCGAAGACCATGGCATCCTCGGCCCAGGCGTCGAGGAAGGGTGTCGTAGGCCGCGAATAGCCATACAACCCCAACCGATCCCGGCGCAGGGTGTCCACGAAGATCAGCAGGATGCGGGGGGGATCCTCTTGCGGCTGGTAGACCGTCGGCTCCGCCACGAAGACGTAGTCCAGCAGGGCGCTGTCGCCTGGTTCCGTCCGCAAGCTCAGCTCCACCTGCTCCCCGGCCCAGGGCGAGAGATCCAGCTGCAGGGGCTGGAAGCGCCCGATGTCCAGGTCCAGCTCCCCCAGTAGCGCATCGTCCACCAGCACCCGCAGCCGGGCACCGTCCGAGCGCCCCATGTCGGCCAGCTCCGGCTCCAGGATGGCGGCCTCCAGGCTCAGCTGGGCCCCCGCTGGCACGTGCAGTTGCCAGCTGGCCTGGCTCGGCGCGGGCAGCAGCAATCCCGTACGCGAGGTCTCGTCCTGCTGGGCCGTGCGGAAGACGAAGCTCTCGTCGTCGTCTGCCGCGGCCCAGCGGCGGTTGAGCTCGCGCTCGCGCTGCTCGGCCTTGGGGTAGCGCAGCGCGAGCTGGCCCGGCTGCGGTTCTTCGGGCAGGCTCAGCCGCAGCTGCCGCCCCTCGATGAACCACGAGGGCCCCTCGGCCCTGGCGTCCCAGCTGTACCTCAGGGGCTCACCCGAAAGCTCCAGCTCCATCCCCTCGGGCTGCAGCGTGGTGTAGAGCTCCCGCGGCCGGGCGGGCAGGGGCGCTTCGAAGACGGGCAGCTCCCCCTGGCCCTCGATCCGCTGCCAGCCGGACAAGGCGAGAACTGGCCCCGGGGCCAGTCCGTCACGGGAATCCTGCGGGATGCGCAGCTCGAACAGGCGCTCGGGATGGCGGGCCAGCAGCAGGGGAGCCTGCTGCGAATCCTCGCCCTCCCCACAGCCCAACAAGCCCCCCAGGATCAGCGTTGTGCCCCGGAGTTTGTTGTCACGTGACAACAAGCTGGCCCCCTCCGTCTTCCCGGTCCACGTGGCGGTCCGTGGCCGCCCGCAGGTCCCTGGCGCGAGCTTCCAGCTCGTCGGCGAGCGTGCGCATGTCGTCCACTTCCTCGTGCGCGAACAGCTTGCGAGCCGAGATCCGAACGTCCCCCACCGCCGCAGAGGCCGTTCTCAGCCTTCTGACCTCCTTGACCCCGTCGGGCAGGGTCGGCCGGCCGCCTCGCCGGCGCTTCAGCACCTCGTCCACCTGGCTCACAACGTGGCGCAGCCGGCGCACGGTCAGGCCCTCCTCCACCGCCAGCTGAGCCAGCTCCAGCTTGCACTGCAGGTCCGTGACGGGCAGCAGGGCCTTGTGCTTGGAGAAACCCAGGGCCTTGCCCAGCTCCTCGGGCAGCTGGTCCAGCTGCTCGGTGACCGCCACCGCGTTGTAGAGGACGGTGGCGGACATGCGCAGGTCCACGTGCCGCCCCAGCTGTCGGAAGGTGACGTGCTTCTTCCTCCGCTGGCGAAAGGCCTCGAATTGGCCGGCGAAGAAGACGCGCAGCACGTAGTTGCCCACGGCCACCACCAGCTCCAGCTTCTTCTTCAGCTGGATGCCGTTCAGATCCCGCACCGCCTCATCGAGCAGCGCCTCATCCAGCTGAGCCGCCCCCGGCAAGCTCCTCAAAGAGAGCTTATCATGCCCATTATCGTCACCCCCCCCCGTTCCCGTTCCTCGACCTCTCACCCATCACCCACCTCCCTATGAAATCCCGATCTCAGACTGCTCGCCGACGCCCCCCCTGCCTATGGCACCCCTCGCATCACCCCTCTCCCCAGGAGACCCTCCTCTTCGGCGGCCCCAGCGCCCCCGGCCTGCCCAACAAATACCCCTGCAAATAATCGCAACCCAGCTCCACCAGGGCTGCACGCTTCTCCTCCGTCTCGATCCCCTCCGCCACCACCTGGATGTCCATCTTGCGGCAGAGGTCGGTCAGGGAGCGCACCACTTCTCGTCTCAGGGGCTCGCGGTCCACGTCGCGCACCAGGGACATGTCGAGCTTGACGATGTCGGGCTGCAGGGCCACGAAGCTGGACAGGCCGGCGTAGCCGGCGCCCAGGTCGTCCACGGCGATGCGGAAGCCCAGCCCGCGCAGGCGGGCCACCTGGCCGGGCACGTCGCCGATGCATTCCAGCGAGGCGCGCTCGGTGATCTCCAGCACGACGCGCGGGGCGATGCGGGACAGGGGAGCATCCGGGTCGTAGAGCTGCTCGTCGGCCAGGTCCTGGGGATGCAGGTTGACGAAGAGCGCTTCTTGGATTTCATGGTCGGCCAGCAGCGGGGCTGCGGCGCGGGCGCGGATGGCGCGGCCCAGCTCGGCGGTGCGCTGCAGCCGCTCGGCGGCCTGCAGCACGGCCCCGGGATGGGGCAGGTCGCTGGATGGGGACCTGAGCAGGGCCTCGTGCCCGAAGCGCTCGCCGCTGTGGGCGCGCACGATGGGCTGGTAGGCCACGGTGAGCGTGCGCAGGACCTCTTCGAAGCTGCGCTGCAGCCGCTCGGGATCGCCGGAGAGACCGCCCGGCAGGCCGGAGAGCGCCAGGGCCTGGCGCTTGATGCGCGCCAGCTGGCGCAGGCGCAGCGCCTTGCCCATGCGCCGCACCAGCTCCTGGGCGGTGAAGGGCTTGGCCAGGTAGCAGAAGGCGCGGCGCTCCACGGCCTGGATGGCCGAGTCCAGCGAGGGCTTGCCCGTGGTGAGGATCACGGGCACGTCCGGGTGCCGCGCCGAGGCGATGCGCAGCAGCTCCAGCCCGTCCACCTGCGGCATGCGGATGTCGGCCACCAGGACGTCGATCTCGCCGGCGTCGAGGGCCTGGATGGCCTCCTTGCCGTTGCGGGCCTCGATCACGTCGTAGCCCTCGCAGCGCAGGATGCGGGCCTCGGCGCCCAGCAGGGCGACGTCGTCTTCGGCCAGCAGCACGGTGCCAGCGCTCGCAGAGCGCACCGGGTGCTGCGCGTTCATCTCAAAGCTCTGTTCTGGCATGGTCGTCTCCCCAAGTTCGTCTCCGCGGCCTTGCCGGGGGTGGCGCGGCCCTCGTCGAGGACCGCGCCGGTTGGTGGTTGTCGCTACGGTTGGTCCAGCTCTCCTGCGTGCGTGCCGCCGGGCTTGCGGTGCTCGAGCATGGTGCCCGAGCTGGGGAAGCTGGCCGGGTAGGAGCCCAGCTCGGTGGTGGCCAGCAGCACGATGCGGATGGTGTCGTCCACGTGGGTGTCGGTGGTGGCGTTGGCCAGATGCGTCTTGATCTCGCAGGCGATCTCGACGTCGGTGTCCACGAAATCCGCCGTGTGGGTCTGGGTGCTGGAGGTGTCGTCCAGGTCGATGGTGTCCGAGCTGCTCTTGTCCACGTCGCTCCCCACCAGGCGGGTGGTGACCGTCATGTCCTGCGAGGCGCCGTCGTCGCCGTTGACCTTGAAGCCCACCTTGAGCTTGTCGTCGGTGTGCCAGCCGAATGCCAGGTCCCACGAGGGCACGGGCATGACGTTGGTGGAACCGTCGAAGGTGGTGCTGCTGGTGCCGGCGGGCACCTTCATGAAGGCGGCGCGGCGCACCAGGCAATGGGTGACCCAGGGCAGGGAGGCTATTCCCGCGAAGTCGAAGCGCGCCTCGATGGCGTCGTTGGTGGAGACCGGGATGGCGCTGGCCAGGGAGATGTTGCCGCTGCCGTCGATGGAGAAGGCGGACACCTTGGTGCCGTTGCGCCAGAGCGTGCCCTTCAGCCAGCCGGAGCGGGAGGAGTAGTCGGAGTAGTTGTCGATGGCGGAGCCGCTGCCTACGTCCAGGTAGCCGCTGTCCACTTCGAGGGTGAGATCGAGGTCGGGGATGAAATCAGGCCAGTTGTTGCCCAAGCCCATGGGTGCTTCCTTCCTTTTGTGGAGAAAAAAATGCGCTGCGAATCAAACGCGCAGGAGTAAAGGCCCGCTGGAGCAAAACTGTGACGCGGAAACTTGTCAATTTTCAGTAAACCGCCGGTGCTGCCCAGACTCTTGCAGGTTTGCCCTGCCTTTTCAGCTGCAGGCAGACGCGGCGTACCGTGCCCGCCAGGTCGGTGAAGGGCCAGGCCTGCACCAGGGCGCGCACGAAGGAGTGGATCTCGCGGTCCTCCACGCGCCAGCGGGTGGCCACCACGCCGGCGGCCCCGGCGCGCAGGAAGGCGTCGGCCAGGGAGCGCCCCGTGCCGCCGTGGGAGCAGGCCAGGGCCGTGGCGCAGCCCGCCAGCAGCACCACCGGGTGGCCGGGCAGGCGGTGGCGCGCCACCTCCATCGGGCTCAGGGGGCCGTCGGCGAAGAGCAGCTGGGGGATGCCGTGCTCGCGCTGCGCGTGCAGGCCCAGGTGCAGCAATCCCACGGGCCGGTCGAGCCGCAGCTGGCCCTTGCGCGCGTCGGTGCCCCGCAGCCAGATGGCGGCCTCGTGGCGCCCCACCTCGCGGGAGGCCCAGGGCAGGTCGCCCTGGGCGTCGGCCAGGCTGGCGATGGCTGGCAGCGGCGGCGCGGCGATGGGGCGCGGCGGACGGCGCAGGCCGACCACGTCGCGCACCCGGGGCAGCGAGCCGCTGTCGCCGCAGGCGGTCTGGGCGATGGCCAGCAGCGGGGCGTCGGTCAGCAGGCCGTCGGAGGCCACCAGCAGCTCGCCCTGGGGGACCAGCCCGTTTGTGAAGAGCATGGCCCCCAGGGCTCGGCAGGTGTCCAGGCTGCGCTCGGCCAGCAGCTCCTCCCGGGCGCGGGCCGCCAGGCGGGAGAACTGCTCGCGGGACAGGGTCAGGCGCCGCAGGCTGCCGCCTGCGCCCGGGCTGTGCAGCAGCAAGCCGTCGTGGGTCGCGGCCAGCGCCAGCAGCTGCGCGCTGGGATCGGCGGTGCGGTGCGTGTTCAGAAAGCGTAGCCGGAAGAGCTCTTTGGCCGGCCCAACATGGCCGGCCTGCCGGGCGCGCTCGGCCAGCATCAGCAGGGGCGGCGCGTCCCAGGTGGCCAGCACGTCGCCGTCCTTGGTCGCGATGGCGGAGCGCAGCGTGGTCAGGGTGGCCGCCCAGTCGAAATCCTGCTCGCTGGCCTCGGCCACCGCGCAGCGGGCCAGGGAGGTGAGGAGCGCAGCCTCGAGGGGCGCGGCCTCGGGTGGCGCCAGGCCTTCGAGCTCGGCTTGCGCCCGGCGGACCTGGCCCGAGCCGGCCAGGGCGATGCAGCGATGGCAGCGCAAGGCGAAGACCGAACCTTCAGGAAGGGTTTGCGCGTCGATGGCTGCCAGCGTGTCCAGGGCTGGGAGATACCTGCCCGCCGCGCATTCCGTCCAGGCCTTGACGATGCGCAGCCAGTCGCTGGGCGGGCGCTCCACCCGCTCGGCCTCTGCGATCCAGCGCTCGGCGGCGCGCAGGTCCATCAGGTTGTAGGCGCACCAGGCCAGGTTCTGACAGGCCCAGCCGGCCCAGAAGGCGTCGAGCCGGTGGCCCTCGACCAGCTGGCGCAGTGCCTTGATCGCGTCGGCCAGGTAGCCCCGGCCCATCAGGGCCAAGGCCAGCCCGGCCGTGGCCTTCACCACGCCTGTCTCGTCCTCGACGGTGAAGGCCCGCACCAGGGCACGGCGGTAGATGGAGGCCGCCCGCTCGGCGTCGTCCGCGCGCCCGGCCTGGGATGCCTGCTTGAGCAAGGCGGTGACCTCGGGCTTGGCGTCGGGCAGGGGATCCTCGCGCAGGTGCAGGTTCGACGCCCTGATGGGCGCGGGTGCATGCACCAGGGCCATGTGCACGAGGTCGGAGTCCGGTGGCTGCAGCTCGTTGGCATGGCGCGCGTCGGCCAGCCACAGGGCCCAGTGCTGGGGATCCAGGCGCTCGCGGGCCGCCATGGCCACGAAGAGGGTCTCGCGCTCGACGGGATGGATCAGATCCAGGCCCACGCCGGAGCGCTCCTCCCAGGCTTGGCCCAGCAGCAGGGCGGGTAGGCCCTGGGGTGCGGCGAAGACGAGCAGGTGGTGGGCTTCCGGGTGCCAGGCGCGCACGCCGCGCTGGGTGCGGGTCAGCTCCAGGGAGGAGCGCTCGCCGCGGTACTGGCGTTCGGTGAAGGGAGAGGTCCCCTCGACCAGGTCGTCCGGAAGGGGCGGGCGCCGACGCCTGGCCCGCTCCTGCAGGGATTGCATGCTGGGCGGCCCGCGCCGTTTCAGGTCCCGCGCCAACCTGGACGAAGCTCGCCCAAGCTCGTGCAGCGCGCGCAGGCCGGTCTCCAGATCCTGGCATTCCGCGCAGCTGGAGATGTGTTCGCGAGCCCAGCTGGGCCATGGTTCGCGGCGCTCGGGATCCAGCGCCTCGACGAGCGCGGCAGCCAGCGCGCTGCATTCGTGGTTTTTCTCGAAATTCATCTTCTTCCCCCTTCCTCTGGTTGGCGCCGCATGAAGAGCCGCACCAGCTGGGATCGCAGGCGTCTCGTTCTGGCTCTGACCGCACCCGGCGTCCTGTGCGTGTCGGAGTGTTCTTCCAGGTGCTGGGCGACCTCGCGCGAGGTGCAACGATCGTGGAACACCAAGTCGAAGAGCGTACGGTCGTTGGGCCCCAGACCGTCGTAGAACTCCCTGACCAGCGCCAGGGCCTGGCGCTCGGCGATCTCTCTCTCGACGTTTCTGAGACCGGACGGGTGGCGGTCCGGCGGCTGCGTGCCAAGCGCCAAGGCCCGGTGCTTGCGTCGAAAACGAAGGGCGCGGTTGTGGTGGGAGCGGCACTCGTAGTCTGTCAGGGTCCACACCCAGCCGAGCAAGCCGTCCTCGGAATCGAAGCCGCGCGACCTGGGATTCGCGCACTTGGAGGCGACCAGGGCCAGCACCTCCTGCAGCACGTCATCAGCCTCGGCCTCGGGAATGCTCCAGGTCAGGATGCGGCCGATGAGCGGGCCCCGCCAGTGCTGCCACAGGATGGACACGACGTACTCGGCGTCCTTGTTGCGAAAGGCCTCGTGGAGCTCTGTGCCCGCTGGCTGCGGGTCGCAATGAGGTTTCGAGCCTGGTTTCAGCGGCCCTGGCCGCGGCTCGATCCACTCCTGCTCCCCACCTGTCGATGGATCTGCGCGCTCACCACCGTGCGCCGTCTGCGCGCTCTTGCACAGGGCGTTCGGAGGCTGGCCGTTCATATCGTTGACGCGTTCGCCCATTCACCCGCCTGATGGATGCGACCCGCGCATCCTGTAAGAAAGGACAGCAGCGGGCATTCTGTTACGCCGCCTGACAGTATCTTTACATGTTTTCTTGCCCCGAAGGTCTGTCAGCGCTCAAAAATAACCCTCATAAGCCCCGATTCTCCCATCAAGCCTCTCCGCGAGAAACGGGCTGCTCTCGCCCAGGGCCTGAAGGATCCGGCGCGCCTCTTCCTGGTAGCGCACGCGCTTGTCCCGGCTCCAGAACTGCGGCGGCGGCTGCAGGTTCGTGATACGGTCCGCCAGCTTGACCAGCCAGACGGCTCGGGGTTGCTGGCGGATGCGGCGCAGCGAGTCGGCCATCATGCGCGCCTTGCGCTGCGCCTCGTTCGCGGCGCCGGCCGCGGCGGCCTCGTCCTTGGTCAAGGCCTGCACGCCGTCGGCCACGGCCGGGCCGAGCTCGACCAGCAGCTGGGCGTAGGTGGTCCGGGTGTCTTCGAGCACATCGTGCAGGCAGGCGCACTGCAGGGCCAGATCGGGCTCGGCGTGCCGCTCTGCGGCCAGGGCGGCCATCACCTCCTGGGCCACCAGCGCCACGTGGCAGAGGTAGGGCAGCTTCGTGCCCGGGTAGCGCTGGCCTGCAGCGTGGTGGGCGCGGGCCGCGAACCAGAAGGCGCGCTCGTATTCGTCTTGGGACCAGGGGCTGGCCATCAGCCCAGCTCGTCCAGCAGCGCCCGCGTGTGCTGCCCCAGCGCGGGGGCCGGTCGCTGCGGCGTGCGCCCCAAAGAGGGCAGGTAGGGCCCCGGCATCAGCTGCTGGCGCCCCGCGAAGTCCCTGGGCTCTCCCAGGCCGGTGCGGTCGAAGAAGCCGCCCTCGTCGCGCGCTGCTTGCAGGTCCTCCAGCGGTGAGAGGGGCAGGCCGGCCTGCAGGCCCAGCTCCAGCCAGTGCGCCCGGGGCTGGCCGGACAGGGCGGCACGCACCTCGGCCATGGCGGCTTGGCCCGCCTCGCCGTGGTCCAGGCCCGCGCCTGCCAGGTGCGGCAGCCCCAGCATGGCGACGAAGCCGGCCCAGAACTTGGGCTCCAGGGCACCCAGCGCCAGGAGCTGACCGTCACCGCAGGGGTAGCAGCGGTAGCAGGGCACGTCTCCGGCCAGGATATGGTCGTTGAAGCCGCCGCCGCCCCCCGCCATGTCGGCCCAGGGCCAGGCCAGCAGGGGCGTGACGCCGCTGGCCAGCGGCTGGTCGATGACCGTGCCCCGGCCGGTGCGGGCCCGGCGCAGCAGGGCTGCCATGATGGCGGCGCCGGCCAGCAGGCCTGTGATGACGTCGGCCAGCTGGGTGCGAGGCAGGCGATCCGGCCGCGTGCCCAGCAGCTGGCCCAGGCCCGAGCTGGCCACCAGGTTGAGGTCGTGGCCGACGCGCTGCGACCAGGGCCCCTGGCGGCCGAAGCCCGAGAGCGAGCAGACCGAGAGCGCCGGGTTGGCGGCGCGCAGGCGCTCGGGTCCCAGGTCCCAGCGCTCCATGGTGCCCACGCGGAAGCTCTCCACCAGCACGTCGGCGCTGCGGGCCAGCTTGCGCAGAGTGGCGGCGTCCTTGGAGCTCGAGAGATCCAGCTGCAGCGACTCGGCGCCGCGTAGGAAGTAGGCGAAGGCCGCGCTGGTGCCGTCGGCCTGGGGCATGGCGTGGCGCAGCGGATCGCCGGCGCTGGGCTCTTCCACCTTGATCAGGCGCGCACCCAGGTCCAGCAGCATGCGCGCCAGCACGGCGCCGGGCAGTAGGCGCGAGGTGTCCAGGACCAGGATGCCGTCCAGGGGGGCGTCGGAGGGGGGGGGCATCGCGGCTCTCGTTTTCTTGCGG
This sequence comes from uncultured Enterobacterales bacterium, assembly GCA_964454135.1. GTDB lineage: Bacteria > Myxococcota_A > UBA796 > UBA796 > JAFGLY01 > CAYVQL01. The sequence goes on from CAYVQL010000052.1 coordinate 15,518, forward strand.
AGATGGGGATCAGCGTATGATGCGGCCAGTCCAGAGATCGGCCAGGAACTGCCGCCAGGGGAGGATGCGGATGGGCCCGACCTGGCGCGCCTGCCTCTCCATGGAGACGACGATGGCGGCTCGCGGTGCGTGTTCCTCCACGAAGGCGCGCAGGGGCTTGAGGTCCCGGCTGTCCACGCGCCGCTTGCCCTTGACCTCCAGCGCCACCTCGCCGTCACCCAGGATGAAATCCACCTCCAGGCCCGATTTCGTGCGCCAGAAGTGGATGGGCAGGTCCAGCTCCCGGTAGGAGGAGCAGGCGATGAGCTCGGTGAGGACGAAGTGCTCGAAGGCGCGGCCGAAGGCCGGCCCGCGCGCCTCTTGCAGGTGCCGGCGCGTCAAGATGCCCGCCACGCCCACGTCGAAGAGGTAGAAGCGGCTGGCGCGTCGGATGACCTGCCTGCTCTGCCTACGCTTGTAGGGCGGGATCATGCGACCAAGCAGCGTGTCCGCCACGATCTGGTAGTACTCCCGGACCGTCTTGCTGTCCACGCCGCAGTCCCGGGCCACGTTGGAGTAGTTGACCAGCTCACCCTGGGAGTAGGCCAGGGCTTCGAAGAAGCGTGAGAAGGCGGGCAGGTTGCGCGTCAGGCCTTCTTGGAAGACCTCTTCCTTGAGGTAGTCCTGCACGTAGGCGCGCAGAGAGCGCCGGTACGCCCGGTTCTGGTAGTGCGAGGGGATCCCCCCGCGGTTCAGCAGCTCGAGCAGGTCGAAATCCGGCGCCAGCTCGGGGCTGGCCAGGGGGAAGAGCTCGAAGCGCCAGGCGCGCCCCCCCAGCAGGTTGGCCTGGCCCCGCTTGAGCTTGCGGGCGCTGGAGCCGCAGAGGATGAAGCTCAGCTTGCGGTTCTCGATCAGCCAGTGCACCTCGTCCAGCAGCTGTGGCACCTTCTGGACCTCGTCCAGGATGATGGGGTGGCGGAGCGAGGCCGGATCCATGGCCTGCAGCCGCTCGCGCAGCAGGTGGGGGCGGGTCGCGTACTCGATGAACAGATCGGTCTTGAGGAAATCGAAGACCGGGCTGGCAGGGAAGCGCCGCTGCAGGTACGTCGTCTTGCCCGTCTTGCGCGGTCCCCAGAGGAACGCGGATTGCCGGGGCGGAAGCTCCAGGTCAAGCAGGCGACGGATTCTGTCCATTCTGGAGACTGCTCCGAGTTGGTTCGGCCAATTCGGAGTATACTCCGAGCTGGCACTCCTGTCGCGGTCCGGCCGGTCAGGCCCTGAAGGCCGGCCGGAAGCACTTGACGTAGCGCATCATCTGCTCGATGTTCGACACCTTGATGCCGCCCATCATGAAGGCCACCTGGGGATTGACCGAGCCGGTCTCGATGCCCAGGTAGGTCTGCTCGTCCAGCTCCACCAGGCAGTCGGGCTGGCCCTGCAGACCCTCGTGCACCGTGCAGCTGTCGTCGTCGATGCGCACCGTCCACTCGGGCTGCTCGCAGCCGGCGATGCGGTAGTGGAAGCAGGCGGTCCAGCCCGCAGTGCGCTCCTTGCGCATGCGGGCCGCCAGGGAGCCGAAGAGCGCGGCCACGGTGACGGGTTCGTCGGCCTGGGCGGCCTGCTCCGGGGACTGCTCGGGCGTGGGCGCTGCAGGCGCGTCGCTCTGCTCTTGCGGGGGCTCGGGCCGCTGGGCGACCTTGGGCGGCGCTGCGCCCTCGAACATGATGCGCGCGATGATCTCACGCATGATCTCCGAGGAGCCCGCCACGATCGTGCCGCTGCGCGCGTCGCGGTAGAAGCGGGCCAGGGGGTACTCCTCCATGTAGCCGTAGCCGCCGAAGGCCTGCAGGCAGCCGTTGGAGACCTTGACCGAGAGCTCGCTGGCGAGGAGCTTGGCCATGGAGCACTCGCGCACGGGCTGCAGCCCGTTCTCCAGCATCCAGGCGGCCTGGTAGCAGAGCTGTCGCGCGGCCTCCACCTCGGTGGCCAGGTCGGCGATGCGGTGGGTCAGCACCTGGAAGCGGGTCAGGGGCCGGCCGAAGACCTGGCGCTCCTTCATGTACCGCAGCGCCTGCTCGATGCAGACATCGCAGGAGCCCACGGAAATGGCCGCGCTGATCAGGCGTTCGAGCTGGAAGGCCTCCATCAGGTAGTAGAAGCCCATGTTCTCCTGCCCCACCAGGTTGGCGGCGGGCACGCGCACGTCCTCGAAGGCCAGTTCGGCCGTGTCCGAGCTCTTGAGGCCCAGCTTCTTCAGGCGGCGCGCCACGGTCACGCCGGGGCTGTCCGCCTCCACCACCAGCAGGCTGATGCCACCGGAGCCCGCCTCCGGGGAGGTCTTGACGGCCAGGGTGTAGAAGTCGCCGTCGGCGCCGTTGGTGATGAAGGTCTTGGCGCCGTTGACCAGGTAGCTGTCGCCGTCGCGCAGGGCCCGGGTGCGGATGGCCGCCACGTCGGAGCCGGTGTCGGGCTCGGTGACCGCCAGCGCGCCTACCTTGCGGCCCTCGATGGAGGGGACGAGGAAGCGCTGCTTGAGCGGCTCGCTGCCGAACTTGTAGATGTGCTGGGTGGCCATGAACTGCTGCACGGTCACGGCACCGCAGAAGCCGCCCATCATGGAGCGGGGCAGCTCCTCGACGAAGGCCAGGGCGAAGAAGATGTCGGCCTCGCTGCCGCCGTACGCTTCGGGAAAGCAGATGCCCAGAAAGCCCAGCTCGCCCAGCTTGCGGAAGATGGAGCGCGGGATGCGGCCAGCCTCTTCCCAGGCGTCGGCGTGGGGCGCCACCTCCTGCTCCAGGAACTTGCGCGCTGTGCGGCGGAACTCTTCGTGATCTTCGCTGAAGTGGATGGACGGTGAGGGCATTCACGCTCCTTGTCGCAGTGGGCTGGGAATCGCCTAGAAGCAGGGTATATCCTCAGGATGAATGGGAACCGCCCGCCGCTGTTCGCCCTCCCATCAGGTCTGGCATTGCTGGCGCTCTCGCCGCTGGTGGGCTGCCAGCCCGGGCAGGTCGACGGCGACGAGACGGACAGCCCGCCCGAGGCCGATGGGGACGTCGACAGCGACGTCGACAGCGACAGCGACGCGGACACCGAGCCCAGCGCCCTGGCCGTGGACGCCGACTTCGACAGCGGCGCCATCGGCGCCTACCGGATCGAGGGCGACACGCTGAGCATGGCCCTGAACGCGGTCACCCTGGTGAACACGGGGGATGTGTACGCCTACTGGGTGCACTTCGTGCTCTCGGGCGCCCAGGACCGTGCGGTCACGGTGGAGATCGAAGGTATCGCCGGCCACCTCTTCTTCGGGGAGCGACCAGAAGAGAACCAGCTGGTCTACAGCTGCGATGGCGAGAGCTGGGAACGCTTGACGGAGCACGCCTACCGGGCCGACAACGGGGGCACCTACAGCCTGACACAGGTCTTTCCCTGCGACGAGCCGCGCATCGCCACCTTCTTCCCCTTCACCTGGGGCGAGATGCAGGCCTGGGTGGCGGATGTGCGACAGAGCGAGCTGGTGGAGGTCTCGGCCCTGGGCGACAGCGAGCAGGGCCGCGAGATCCAGCTGCTGACCATCACCAACCCCGTGCTGCCCGAGGAGGGCAAGGCGCAGATCTTCATCGTCGGGCGGCAGCACGCCGCCGAGACCGGGGGCAGTCACATGCTCACCGCGATGGTGGATTTCCTGATCTCGGGCGAGCCCGCGGCCCAGCCCTTGCTGGACGGCCTGGTCTGGCGCATCGTGCCCATGCTCAACCCCGATGGGGTCTACCTGGGGCACTCGCGCTCCACCTCCTTGCTGCGGGATCCCAACGCCGACTGGGGCAGCGACGAGTCCGTGGAGGTGGTGGCGGTGCGCGAGCAGCTGCTGGCCCTGGCCGAGAGCGGGCGCGTGGACATGGTGCTGGACTGGCACAGCCAGATGAACGACGACCGCTGGTACGACTTCGTCTACTCGCCCAGCGGCAACAGCTTCTTCCCGGTCCTGTCGGCCTGGACCAGCTTCGACGACGAGGTGGCCTCGGGGGCCTCCTCATGCAGCGAGTCCGACTGCTCGGCCCGCGGCTGGACCATGAACCACGTGCTCTACGATCCCATGTTCGTGCTCGAACCCAGCCCGCACCAGGCGCACTGGACCGTCGACAGTCTGGGGGAGCAGGGCGTGCTGACGGCCTACGCCGTGGCGGAGTACTTCGGGGTGCAGGTGGCGCGCTGAGCGTCAGGCGATCTCCGCCGGCGGAAACTCCATCCGGAAGCGCTCGACGATGGCGGCCGCCAGCGGGCGCTGGCCGCGGAGATCGGGGAAGCCGCCCCCGTCTCCGTGCAGTGCGGCCCAGCTGTGCTCCAGCTTGGCGAAGCTGGCCCGGCCTCGGGCGCTGGGACGGGTCCAGTAGGATCGGCCCTGGCGCCGCTGGTAGATGGTCACGGGCAGCATGGGCCGGAAGACGGGAAAGGAAGGCCCGATGCGTCGCACGTGGACCTGAAAGCAGTCCTGGCCCCGGTGTTTGACCTGCACTTGCACCCCGCGACCGTCGTCCTCCCACTGGAACGCGGCCAGCTGCTTGGGGATGCCCCAGTTGCGGCGCCCCGCCATCACGCTGGCTTGGGAGTCCACGTAGATGCGGTGGATGGACAGGTGCTTGCCCCTGCTGTTGGGGAGCCGGCCCGGCATGAACAGGATCTCCTGGTAGGGGCCCACGGGGGAGCGGGCGTAGTCCACCAGGCAGACCACGGCCAGGGGGCCCTGGTAGGCGCCCAGGCCCTGTTCGGCCTTCCAGGACCTGGTCAGCTGGTAGGCCAGCAGCACGCCCCGCCCCTGCAGGCTCCAGGGGGCCGGGTGCTGGGCGGGGCGCGGGGCGCTCACTCCGCGGCGTCTGCGCAGCAACGGAAGCCGGTGCGCACGCTGGCGTAGCCGGCTCCGTAGGTGTCGTTGCGCCGGTAGCAGCGCGCGTGGTCCTTGCCGGTGTCCCAGGCGCCCCCCAGCAGGACCGCCTCTTCGGGGGTGGTGCCCACCCACTCCTCCATATTGCCGGTGAGATCGTAGATCCCTTCGGCCGTGGCGCAGCCGGGCAGCTCACCGGTGTAGACGGGCCGCTCCTTCTCGCGGTCGCGGGCATCCCAGCAGCGGCCGCGCACGTGGAAGTCGCCGTAGGGGTAGGCCGTGCCCTCGATCATGTCGTCGGCGTATTCGCCGTTTTGATTGTCATCCACGGCCAGCGTGCCCTGGCAGGCGCTGATCCACTCGCGCTCGCTGCACAGGCGCTTGCCCGCGGCCTGGCAGGCTTGGGCTGCCTGGTGCCAGCTGACGTGCAATGCCGGGATGCGGTGCTTGCCCGAGACGGCTCGTTCCCCGTCAAGCGAGGCCTCGAAGCTGTCCATGGAGAAGGCCAGCTCGCCGAAGCGCAGCTGCCGGGCGGAGGGCGCGTCGTCCGGGATGGGCTCTATGGCGGCGATGTCGGTCTTCATGGCCGCGGCGCTCCTGCGGGCCTGGGCCTTGTCGGCGCCCAGGGCCAGCTCGATGACGCGCGCCATCACGCTGGCCGAGGTGCCCGAGCGGTAGAGGCGGCCGTCGATGAAGACGCGCGGTGTGCCGTGGATGTCCACGGCAGCGCCGTCTTCGCCGTCGGCGCGCACCTCGGCGGCGGCGTCGGGCGAGCCCATGCACTGCCGCCAGGCCGCCATGTCGAGCTCCACCTCTTCGGCGTAGCGCTGCAGGTACTCCTTGCCCAGCTGGTGCTGGTTCTTGAAGGCCAGGTCGTGAAAGGCCCAGTAGCGGCCCTGGCGCTTGGCGCAGACCGCGGCCCGCGACGCCAGGCAGGCCTTGCGGTGCTTGCGGTTCTTGACCCCCGGGTTGCAGCTGGGGTCCATGGCGAACTGCTTGTCCACGAAGAGCACGTGATCGCCGTAGTGGTGGCGCAGCTTGCGCACCTCGGAGGCCATGCGCTTGCAGTAGCCGCACTCCAGGTCGCTGAACATCACCACCTGGACCTCGGCCTGGGGATCGCCCCACCAGGCGTCGTCGGCGCGTACGTGCAGGATGCGCTCGTTCTTCTCTTCGCTGATGACCGAGATGGCCAGCTCGGGCGCGTCGCCCTGCGGATCCCGCTCGATGCCTTCCTGCGGCTGTCGCTCCACCAGCTCCACCAGCTCGCCGCCCGCCAGCTGCCCGCGATACCAGCGCTCGCCGCCCACGGCCAGCAGCAGCAGGCCCAGGCCTGTGGCGCCGACGGTGAGCAGGGTGGCGCGGTCGGGCCGCTGGGGGCGGCCGCCCAGCAGGGCGGCCACCAGGATGGCCAGGTTCACGGCGTAGGAACGCAGGCACCAGGCGCAGACGAAGCCCAGCTGTGTCTTGGAGATGATGAAGAGGAAGACGGCGTAGAGCACGGCGCCGCCGCCGCCGGCCAGCAGCAGGGCGCCGGCGCCCGGCCGCTTGCGCAGCGTCAGGACCGTGACCAGCAGCATGCAGGCGTAGAAGGGGATGGCCAGCGTGGCGATGGGCACGCCCAGCAGCTCGGCGTACTCGGAGGTGTTGACCGCGTCGCAGTTGACGGTGGCGCTCTCTTCGCAGCCCATCAGCCCCTCGGCGCGCTCCGCGGCGGAGTAGAGCTGGCTGTCGTGGTGCCAGGTCATCAGCCCGCCGATGAAGATCCCGAAGAGCAGCACGGGGATCAGCAGGATCAAGGCCAGCTTGTGCACGCGCTCCCTCATGGCAGGTCCCCCAACGCGGCCTCGAGCTCGGCGAAGCCCTTCGTGCGGCTGTAGCCCGCCTTGCGCAGCGCCACGCGGCCCTGGCGATCCAGCAGGATCAGGGTGGGCATGGAGGAGACCGAAAGCAGGCTCATGCTGCGGGCCTCGGGGTCCAGGGCCACGGGCAAGTCCGTGGGAAAGCGGGCCAGGAAGGCCTGGGCGCTGGCCGCGCTGCGGTCCACGTTGACGGTCAGCCAGCTGACCTGGGGATGGGCGCGGGCCAGCTGCGAGAGATCGGGCAGCTCATGGCGGCAGGGGCTGCACCAGCTGGCCCAGAAGGCCAGCACCACCGGGCGCCCGCGATGCTCGGACAGGCGGAACTGGCCACCGTCCAACAGGGGCAGCTCCAGCTCGGTGACCTGGGTGGCGGCGGCCTGCATGGCCTCGGGTGGGATCATCTCGGGGCCGGCCAGGGCCGGCTGCGTGCTGAGCAGCAGCAAGAGATGCGGCCAGGACATGGCGACTCCTCATTCGTGTCTCGCCGGGCCCGGAGAGGGCCAGGAGCCTTCAATTACCACGTCGTGGGCGAGCTTCAAGCTGGCCGCGGTGATGGTGCTTTCCGGGCTGGCTTGGCCCGCGACCCAGCTCGTCCGCGGGCCGCGAGCGCAGCTCGGCCGCTCCCAGGTCCCAGATGCGCACATCGCCGGAAGTCGTGGTTGGATCGCCGAGTTCCGGAAACAGGGGCAGCCCGTCTCGCAGGTAGGGATCGTCAGAGACGACGAAGCGGATGCCGGCGTTCCGTAGCTGGTCCGGTCGGCCCTTCTTGAAGATCGCGCGCCAGAACTCGGCCACGTTCTGCATCTCCTTGGGGCGCAGGCTGCGGGGCAGGGCGGTGATGGGCCGCCCGTGGACGGTAGCCATCAGCAAGGCCCGCTGACCCGAGACCAGCCCGCCAGCCAGGGGCAGGTTGAGCACCGCGCCGTCCGCTCCCCGCAGTGCGGCCAGGTCCTCGAAGGCCGGGACGGGCTCGACCTCCAGGGGCCAGGGCCGGGACGCGCGCAGGGCGTCGGCCAGCTGCACAGCCAGCAGCAGCCAGGCCAGCCGGGGGTGGCGGGCGGTCTCGACGGCCAGCCAAAGCGCCAGCCCCAAGGAAGCCAGCATGGCCAACCGGAAGTACATGCCCCCTTTCATGTAGGGGTACTTGAGCAAGAAGAAGAGGTGGCCCGGCAGGTGCAGGTTCACGACGTGCTCGGTGACGTACAGGCGCGTGCCCAGGGCCAGGACCGCGCCCGTGATCAGCAGGGCCAGCGCGGCCAGCCTCCCTCTGCTATCGGCGCGTCGCAGCAGGGCCAGCAGGCCCAGCAGCACGATCAGCGGCGTGCCCAGGTAGGGGACGTGGCGCGCCTCCCAGAAGTCGGCCGGCAGGGCGGGGCCCAGCAGCAGGTCCTGCACCGAGGCCACGGGATGGGGGCTGGGCAGCACCACGTGCGGGGCGATGGACTGGGCGGGCATGTGCAGCTGCTGGGAGCCCACCACCGGCGCGCCCCCGTAGTAGGCCCAGGCCGGCAGCAGCGCCAGGGCCACCAGGGCGCCGCAGGCCAGCGGGCGCCAGAACAGTCGCTGACGCAGCACGACCGTGGCCAGCAGGCCGATGGCGAGCAGGGGCAGCGCCAGGCCGAAGTAGGGCGAGGTGAAGGCCGTGATCAAGGCCAGGCCCGCCGCGGCCAGGGCCCAGCGCCAGCCCTGCGCTGGAGACCGCGCGCGATCCAGGGCGTAGAGGAAGAGCGGCAACAGGCCCAGCTGCAGCTTGGGCAGCTCCCCGGAGGCGAAAGTCCCCAGGGCGAAGGGGCATAGTGCGAAGGCCACGCAGGCGGCGGCCGCGCTCCAGGGGCCGGCCCTGGTCCAGCGGCGCACCAGGGGCCATGTGCAGAGGGCCGTCAGGGGCAACGAGAGCAGCTCGACCAGGTGGTAGCTGCTCAGGGGGCCCAGGAGAAGGCGCAAGGGCAGCGTCAGAAGCAGGGGTAGCCAGCCGATCAGACGTGCCTGGCGCTCCCAGGGGTAGCCGGCCCGCGCCGTGCTGTGCAGGGTCTCGCCCTCGGTGAGCGCCAGCAAGAGCTGCTCGCCCGTCCAGGCGTGGGAGGCGCCGAAGGCCGAGGGGTGGGTCGCCTCGTGCAGCTGCAGCGGTAGGGGCCAGGTCAAGGCCGCCAGCACCGCTGAGGACAGCAGGAAGGCGGTGAGGGGGGGCAGCCAGCGCTTGGGCATGGGTTCAGATACCGCCTTCTGCGGAGGCGGAGCGGCGGGGATCGCTCTGATAACCCTGCCAGGGGGGTTCTTCGAAGCCAGGGGCCCGCCGTGAGAGGCCGCAAGCGCTGTTGGCCGTTTTTTTCGGGTCGGGGGTTGACGCTCTGTCGTTACGGATTATCGTTACGATATATCGAGACGGAACAACGAACCATCGCAAGGAGTGCGACATGCATACCCAAAGTCACTGTCATCCCTGGCCCTTCTTCATGTCCGGCCGCCGCCGCCGCAAGCGCTGCGGCCCGCCTCCCCATCCGCCTGGTCCTCCGCCCTGGATGCGTGAGATGTTCGGACCTCCGCGCCGGCCCGAGCGCGGCGAGGTGCGCTACCTGATCCTGGGTGTGCTCGCGGACGGGCCCTGCCACGGCTACCAGATCATCCAGACCATCGAGCAGCGCTCCAACGGCGCCTACCGCCCCAGCCCGGGCACCATCTACCCCAACCTGCAGCTGCTGGAGGAGATGGGTTCCATCGAGGCGCAGCAGGAGGAGGGGCGCAAGGTCTACAGCCTGACCGAGCAGGGCCGCCAGGAGTACGAGGAGCGGCGCGAGGACGTGGAGGACAGCTTCGAACGCCTGGACAGCCACGCCGACTGGGTGCAGGCCTTCGACTTCCACGAGCTCTCGCGGCGCGTGCGGCGCCTGCTGCGGGGCGTGGGCAAGGGCGTACGCACCGGCCGTGTGGGTCGCAGCGAGATGAAGCAGATCCGCCAGGCCATCGACGAGGCCATCGAGCGCATCGAGGACATCCTGAAGGGAGGTCGCAGCCAGAATCGCGTCAGCGAGGACTGAGGGGGGCGTTCACCGCAACGTTATCTCGTAGCAAATGTTACCAACGACAACTCATATGTTGACGCTGGTAACAACCAGGGGTACAAGCTCAGCGCCTCTTGCCAAAGGAGCAGCGATGAGCGCGCGCATCCCCGAGCGCGGTCGGCCCTGGGACGAGCTGCTGGAGCGGCTGTCCGGCTACTGCGCCGACGACGTGGACTACCGCGGCGGCCGCAGCTTCGGGCTGGTCTACCACCTGGGGCAGGAGCACAGTCAGGGCGTACAGCGGGCCCACGCCCTGTACGCGCCCACCAACGCCCTCAACCCCATGGCCTTCAAGAGCCTCAAGCGCATGGAGAGCGAGGTGGTGCGCATGGCCGCGGGCATGCTCAAGGGCGACGAGCGGGTCGTAGGCGCCCTGACCTCGGGGGGCACCGAGAGCTGCATGCTGGCCGTGCTGGCCTACCGCGAGCGCTACCGGGCCCTGCATCCGCGCCGCGGACGGCCCCAGCTGATCCTGCCCGAGTCGGCCCACGTGGCCTTTGACAAGGCCTGCCACTACTTCGGCGTGCAGCCCGTCAGGGTGCCGCTGGACCGCGGCCTGCGGGCCGATGCGCGCGCCGTGGCCCGGCGCATCAGCCGCCGCACCGCCGCCATCGTGGCCTCGGCGCCCAGCTATCCCCATGGAATCGTGGATCCCATCGAGCAGCTGGGGCGGCTGGCCGCGCGCCGCGGCGTGCCCCTGCACGTGGACGCCTGCCTGGGGGGCTTCCTGCTGCCCTGGATCGAGGCCGAGGGCCACCCGGTGCCGCGCTTCGACTTCCGGGTGCCCGGTGTGCGCTCCATGTCGGCCGACGTGCACAAGTTCGGCTTCGCGGCCAAGGGCGCCTCGCTGCTGCTGTGGCGCGACATGGAGGACATGCAGCACCAGTTCTTCGTGGCCGAGAGCTGGCCCGGCGGCGTCTACGCCTCGCCCACGCTGCTGGGCACGCGCCCCGGGGGGCCCATCGCCGCCTCCTGGGCCGCCATGCAGGCCCTGGGTTGCGAGGGCTACCGCGCCCAGGCCCGCAGCGTCATGGCCACGTCCCGCCAGCTGCAGCAGGGCATCCGCGCCATGCCCGAGCTGGAGGTGCTCGGCGAACCACCGGCGGGCGTCTTCGCCTGGCGCTCGACGGATCCGCGGCTGAGCAGCTTCGCCCTGGCCGACCAGCTGGAGCGGCGCGGCTGGCACGTGGATCGCCAGCACCGCCCGGACTGCGTGCACCTGACCGTCATGCCCGCCCACGAGGCCATCGCCGACTCCTACCTGGAGGATCTGCGGGCGGCGCTGGTTGAGGTGCGCGCCGATCCCGAGCTGGCCACCCAGGGCGGCGCGGCCATGTACGGCATGATCTCCAAGGTCCCCTTCCGGGGCGTGGTGCGCGACCAGGTGCGCGCCATGATGGCCGAGCTGTACGGGCCCGAGGGCCGGCAGCCCGACCTGCAGCAGCAGGCGGACAACGCCGACGCGGCCACGCGGGCCGGCCTGCTCTTCTTGAAGGCGCGCCGGCGCCTCTCCCTGGGGCTGCACCGCCTGCGACAGCGCCAGGAGGCGTCATGAACGTCAAGGCCGCGGGCAAGTACCACCACGGCGACCTGCGCAGCGCCCTGGTGGAAGCGGCGCTGGATGCCATCGGCGAAGAGGGGCCGCAGCGCTTCTCCCTGCGGGCCCTGGCCCAGCGCCTGAACGTCTCGCACGCCGCCGCGTACCGGCACTTCCGCAACAAGGACGCCCTGCTGCAGGCCGTGGCCATCGAGGGCCTGACGCGCCTGGCCATCATCCTGCAGCGCTCCGGCCAGGGGACCGAGAGCGTGGCCGATACCATGCTGCAGAGCGCGCTGGCCTATGTGCGCTTCGGCCTGGAAAACGCCGGCCTCTACCAGGTCATGTTCTCGCGTACGACCCAGGACGATCCGGTCTCCCGGCAGGCGGCGGATGACGTGCTGGCAGTCAGCGCCAGGCTGATCGAGCAGGCCCAGCAAGCCGGCCAGGTGCGCAGCGGCAACGCCTATGAGCAGGCCCGCGCCGCCTGGGCCATGGTGCACGGACTGTTGGACCTGGAGCTGCGCAGGCAGTTTGGCGAGCGCCGGCGCGAAGACGTGCTGGAGCAGGCCGAGAACCTGCTGGGGGCCTTCTTCCAGGGCCTGATCACGCGGGGCTGAGAGACCTATGGGAGCCATGTCCGGCTTGCTGGTGCAGGGCCTGGGGCTCGAGCCCGGCGCGGCCTGGCTGGCGCCCCTGTTGCTGCTGGGCCTGGTGGTGCTGCTCTCCCACGCCGTGGAGGCCATCACGGGCTTCGGCTGCACCCTGATCGCGGTGGCCCTGGGCGCGCTCTTCCTGCCGATCCAGGCCCTGGTCCCCGTGCTCATCCCGGTCAACATGGCCCTGAGCGCCTACCTGGTGGCGCGCTACCTGCGCGACGTGGACGGCGCGCTGCTGCTGCGGCGCATCCTGCCGCTGGCTGGCCTGGGGCTGGTGCTGGGCTATGCGCTGTTTTCACTGGCCGCGTCGTTGCGCCTGGACGCGCTCTTCGGCGCCTTCGTGCTGCTCTTCTCCGCCATCGAGCTCTGGCGGCTGCGGCGCACTCGGGCCGCGGAGCGCCCGCTGGGTCCGCTGACCGGCGCGCTGTGGCTCCTGGGCGGGGGCGTGATGCACGGGCTCTACCTGTCGGGCGGACCCATGATCGTCTACTTCGCCAGCCGCTGCCTGCACGACAAGCGCCGCTTTCGCGCCACCCTGAGCGCGCTGTGGCTGCTCTTGAACGCCGTGCTGCTGGTGTTGCACCTGTGGCGGGGCACGGCCAATGCGGGCAGCCTGCTGGTGGGCCTGGCGCTGCTGCCGCCGCTGGTGCTGGGCATCGTGGCGGGCGAGGCGCTGCACGCCCGCATCTCGGAGCGCCAGTTCAAGGTGGCCGTCTACGGGCTGCTGGCTGCGGCTGGGGCGGCGTTGCTGATCTGAATTCCGGGCCTAGAGGCAATCCTCGATGGCATCTCCATCGCAGCTGTTGAAGCCTTCTTCGGCGCAGTCCAGGAACTGCTCGGAAGGTTGGTCACCGCCGAACTCGTTCATGCACCAGTCCTGGCATTGCGCGGTGTCGCTGCCCCAGTCGTAGGAGCCATCGATCAGCCCGCAGTTGTCCAGCTGACCGCAGACCTCGCCGCAGCTCGCCTCGGGCAGCCCGGTCTCGGGTGGGGGCCCCGTGTCGGGGGGAGAATCGTCGGTGTCGTTCGTGTCGTCGGGGTCGTGGGTGTCGTGGGGGTGTGGGGTGTCGGCGGGCGGGGGGGTGTCGGGGTGGTCGGTCGTGTCGTCGGTGTCGTTCGTGTCGTCGGGCATTTCGGTGTCGTCGGGCACTTCGGTGTCGCCGGGCGGTCCCGTGTCGAAGACCGAGCCGGGCCACTCGCAGTTGCAGGCGCAGGGCTCCACGGCGGGATCGCAGGCCGCCACGAGGAACAGGGCGGGCAGGGAGAGAAGCAGCCGTTTCATAAGGGCTCCGTTTGCGAACCTGGGACAGGAAAGGAGCATAGCACGGAGCGAACTCGTTCCTCGCCCGGCGCCGGCGTCGCCTTGGACCACATCTTCACAGGACCGGTATCCTCGCTCACCATCAGGGCCTGCCGTGGGCCGCGCGGCCAGCCTACGATAGGGATCGCGCTTCGACGCGCATCCCATTCGAGGCGAAGCTCATGTCCGACAGCTGGTCCCCCTCTTCCTGGCAGAGCAAGGAGCCCGAGCAGCAGGCCGTCTACCGGGACGAGCAGGCCCTGCAGGCCGTGCTGGCACGGCTCTCCGCCTACCCCAAGATCGTCACCAGCTGGGAGGTGGAGAAGCTCAAGCGCCAGCTGGCCCTGGCCGCGCGCGGCGAGCGCTTCTTGCTGCAGGGCGGCGACTGCTCCGAGCGCTTCGCCGACTGCCAGCCCCATGTCATCGATGCCAAGCTGAAGATCATCCTGATGATGAGCGCCGTGCTGATCCACGGGGGCGGCAAGCAGGTGATCCGGGTGGGGCGCATCGCGGGGCAGTACGCCAAGCCGCGCTCTTCGCCCACCGAGACCCGCGCGGGTGTCACGCTGCCCAGCTACCGCGGCGACCTGGTCAACCGGCCCGGGTTCACGGCCGAAGACCGCGAGCCGGAACCGCAGAACCTGCTGGAGGGCTACCACCGCGCCGCCATGACCCTCAACTTCATCCGCGGCCTGCTGGCCGGCGGCTTCGGTGACGTGCACCAGCCCCAGGTCTGGGACCTCTCCTTCGTGGCCCACGCCGGTCACTCGGAGGAGTACCTGGCCCTGGTGCGCTCCATCGAAGATGGCATCCAGTTCATGGAGACCTTGGTGGGTCGGCGCCTGGAAGAGCTGGTGAACGTGGATTTCTACACCAGCCACGAGGGGCTGCACCTGGCCTACGAGCAGGCGGTCAGCGAGCTGCCCCCGTTGCGCGACGGCTGGTACAACCTCGGCACCCACTTCCCGTGGATCGGCGACCGCACGCGGGCTCTTGATGGCGCCCACATCGAGTACTTCCGGGGCGTGCGCAATCCCATCGGCATGAAGGTCGGCCCCTCCATGGACCCGTTGGAACTGGTGGAGCTGATCCGGGTGCTCAATCCCGACGACGAGCCGGGGCGCCTGACCCTGATCCACCGCATGGGGGTGGGCCTCATCGAGAAGCACCTGCCGCCCCTGCTGGAGGCCGTGGCGCGGGCTGGGCGCAGCGTGACCTGGTGCTGCGATCCCATGCACGGCAACACCTACAGCACCGAGAACGGCACCAAGACGCGCCGCTTCGACGACATCCTGGCCGAGCTGGACCGCTCTTTCGTGTTGCACGAGCGCGTGGGCAGCATCCTGGGCGGCGTGCACTTCGAGATGACGGGCCAGGACGTGACCGAAGTGGTGGGCGGAGCCCGCGGGCTGGGCGAGGGGGACCTGGCGCGGGCCTATGAGACCGACGTGGATCCGCGCCTGAACTACGAGCAGGCGCTGGAGATGGCCTTCCTGATCGCGCGGCGCATGCGGGGGGCGCGGAACAGGCGGCGGCGCTCCGCGGGGCGGGGGCGCTGAGGGCTGGGAGATCACGCACGAGGGCGAGGTGGTCTGGGATCTGTCGTGGAGTGGCTATCGGCCGCTGGGGCGCGCCACGTTCCTGGAGGATCTCCACGCGCTGGCGCCTTGAGGAGGACCGGCGACCGGACGCCCGCTTCCCGGGGGATGCCACCCATACGAGCCAGGAAAAGGCACCACGCGATGTCCCGGGATAACGGAAACCTACCACCTGCGAGAGAAGCAGCGATGTCTCGAGCCGGTACAATGAGCTCCAGGCGTATTCCCTGCAAGTCGTGCTTCAGTTCCTCCCATGTCTCACCGTCCCCTGCCAATGCCGTCGGCCAGCAAGCTCCTCCGAAGAGCGTTGCTCGGATTCGTGGGGATCTGCGCTCTCGTGCTCTGCCCCATCGCGCAGGCGGGAGAGCTCTGGGAGCAGGTCGAGGCGGCGCGCGCCGATGGCGCCTACGCCGACGTACAGGCCGAGCACCGCCTCGCCATCCGAGACCTGTTCGCGGAGCTGGTCGCCTGGGCCTGTCTCGGCGCGGTGTCTGAAGAGGTCGTCCGGCGGGCGGCTCAGCTGGGCTTCATCGTCGATCGAAACGACGACCTGGTGTTGCTGCGGCCCAGTGGCACCGGGGCGAGGTCGGATGGGGTCTATGCTGTGCGCATCGGGGTCGAGGTGCCGCCCTTGATCCTGCAGGCCCCTCACGCGTACTACGATTTGCAGACCGGTCCGCTGACCGCGCGCCTCTTCGAGCAAGGCTTCGGGCGCGTCGCCTGCTTCAACAGCGCCCACCGCAACGCCGCATCGGCTGGAGATCTCGGCCCGGTGGGCAAAGCAAGCACCTCTGATCTCGCCCACCGGCCCTACGCCGTGTTCCAGGCCGCCACGCTGGGTATGGTGGACGCTTTGGACCACCCCCTGCTGGTCCAGCTGCACGGCTTCGGGGGCGGTCACGGGGGCTTCAGCGCGGTGGTCTCGCGCGGCTCCTCTTGGCAGCCTTCCATCGAGATCCGGCGGGCCGTATCCCTGCTCGAACCCCTGCTCGCCTCCTACGGGCCCCTGGCCGACGGCGACATCGTGCCGGAGCTGGCGGGCCGCACCAATGTCCAGGGACGCGTGGTGGGCAAGGACGCGCGCTTCCTCCACCTGGAGCTGAGCCTGCCAGCGCGCTCCGTGCTCAACAACGACGCCGAGCTGCGCGCTGATCTGGGTTCCATCCTGACGACCCTGGCGGAGGACGCGCCATGAGCCTCCTCGGCCTCTTGCTGGCCGCCAGCACTGTCCTGGCCGGCCACTGGCTGCCAGAAGCCAAGATGAAGCTCGACCCGGACACGCCCTGGCTGATGGAGCAGCCCAGCAACAGCCGGCGCCTGCTGCAGCTGGATCCGCCCGAGACCTCCATCGAGGCCTGGGCTGGCGGCATGCGCGTGCGCCTGACGGATGGCCCCAACGACAGCCTGCTGCTTCCTTCGTCGCCCACCGGGCGCGTCGTGGAGATCCGGGTCGGCGGGCCGGTGAAGCTGAATTGGTGGCGTGAATCCTCCCAGGGAGACTCCGCGGCCTGGAGTCGCTACGTCTCGGAGCTGGCGCTCTGGGCCCGCGAGGGCGGCGAGCTCCCGCCGGCCCCCGATGCCATCCCCTCTCTGGAGGTGGAGTGGGCTGCGCGCCGCAACGCCATGGTCAGCGTGGGGGAGCTGGACCCGGCCCTGCTGGTGCGGGGCGCGCTGATAGACCTCGACGCCATCCGCAGGCAGTCCACCGGCAGCCACGCCGTGCGGGTCGAAGAAGCCATTGTCCTGACGGCCGGTGCGCCCGGAGTCGTCGAGGTCCGTGGTCCCGGGCGGGTCACGCTGCGAACGCGGGCCTCCATGGACGCGTCTCGCTACCGCCGCTACACCATCCTCGCGGCCCTGGAAGGCCAGCCTCTGCGCGCCCACAGGCTGTTCAGCACGGAAGACGAAGAGAACCTGCCGGGCTGGGGTTGGCCGCGCAGCGTCTCGGTGGCCGTGCCACCGGGCGAGAGCCGCGTCCACTACCAGCTCGAGCCCAGCGACACCCCGGATGTGCAGATCCTGGTCGAGGCCTCCATCGAGCGCCGCCGGCCTTCCTTCGCCAACGTCCGCGCCACCTTCCCGCGCATGGCCGAGCTCGATGAGGAGTGGAAAGCCCTGGGCCCGGTCGGCCAGCTCGAGACGGCGCATCTGATGGGGAGTGCCGAGGTCGTGGCTCTGGCCTCGGGCCTGCTGGGGGGCGGAGCCGCGGATCTCGCTCGGGCACGCCTGATCCAACACCTGCCCGAGCCCTCCGAAGCCCAGCAGCTCTACGAGTCCTCCCCCGCTACGCCCCTTGCCGCCCTGGCCTTCGCACGACGCTGGATCGAACGTCGGGACGTCGAGCCGGCCATCCTGCTGCAGGCCGCCGAGCTGCTGCCCACGGATCCGCAGCTACTGGCCGAGCTGGCGGACGGCGTCCCATGGGGCTTTCTGCGGCCCCGGGGCCGCGCGATCCGTATGCTCGCCGGCCTGGAAGAACCGAGCGTGGACGATACGCGCTGGACCCAGCTGGCCCCCGCGCGGGACAAGGTTCGCCAGCGGGTCTTGGGCGTGGGTGGAGGGATACAGCGGGTGGGCGTTCGTCCCGGGATCCCGGCCGAGGTGCTGCTGCCCGAACCCGCCCGCGAAGGGCGCTTCCCCGTGCTGCGCATGGAAGCCTCCGAGACCACGGCCTACCGGGTCGATGGCCTGTTGCGCCGCGGCCGGGGTCAGCTGGATGAGGCGCTGGCGCCGGGCATGCACACGGTCTCGGTCGACACAGGCCAGCTCTTCCTCCTCGACGCGAACCTGGCCGTGGGGGGAGAGCCCTACCGCGACAAGGCCGCTGGTCCTGTGCCCAACCGCTGGGCATTGCCCGATCCCGGCGCACCTGGCGAGATCGAGGTCCAGGCCTGGGGCAAACCCGGCTCCCTCTTTCTCTCCACCGACGACGGCGGTATCTGGGAGCTGCGTCTACCTCAGCTCGAGACCGAGCCGAACACGGTCAAGGCCGCCTTCCGCATCGGCTCCGCCGCCAGCTACCTCTCCGTCGAGGGAGCGCCCGGTACGCTGGTCTCCGTTGCGCTGCGCCGCAACAACGTGGAGGACGAGCCGGAGCTGCCTTCGCCCTGGCCCGACCCGCTCGAGACCCTGGCCCAGGCCAGTCGCGCCATGGTCGCAACCCGTGACCCGCGCCTGTTGGCATCCTACCGTCTGCAGCGCGCCGTGGGATTCGGTGCGCTGGGGCTGGTCTCCTCTGCCCATCGCGAGGCGCGCGCCGTGGCCGCCATGCCCGAAGCCACCAAGGGTCAGCGCGCCCAGGGTAAGGCCATCTACCGCAACACGACCCCCCCGGTCCACACCGCCGAGGTCCCCGGTCCAGCCACGGTCGATGCGGCCCTGGCCTGGGCCGAGAGGGAGCCCGTCGAGGTCCACACCTGCGACGACCTCTCCGCTGTGGCCCATGCCCTGGCCCCTCCCGTCTCCTGGCCCGTGCATCGCGCGGCGGCCGAGTGCCGCCTGACCGAGGGCGACGCGCTGAGCGCTTGGTCCGAGGCCTCCAACGCCGGAGCCGTTGGGCGGGTGGCCCGCCTGCGAGCGGCGGCTTCCGGCGACTGGGTGCTCGTCTCGCGTGTGGACCGGGACGCGGGCACACGGCGCATCCAGGTCACACGCAGGGGGCCCGATGAAGGAGATGGCCTCTTCGCCATCGTGCGGGAGCTCTCTCTGGGCGCGCCATGGCAGCCTTCCGAATACAGCGTGCTGCGTAAGCGCCGTGAGACCACCATCGTGGTCGAAGGGGCGGGTGAGCTGGCGCTGGAGCTGCTCTGCAAGGACGAGTCCTTCGCGATCTCACCGCAACCATGCAGCCTGCCGCTGTCCATCGACGGGACGACGCAGCAGGTCGAGATCCCGGATTCCACCATCTCGCGCCGCGTCTTCCAGCTCGAAGAAGGCGAGCACGAGGTGCGGTTCGGCCCCCTCGAGGGCAGTCGGCAGGCCCTCGTTGCCCGAGCCAGCATGGACGGGCAGCTGCTTCCGCCTCAGGTCGGGATCACGGCCCACCTGCTGGGTCCGAGGGGCGCCCGGGCCACGGTGGCCGCGGGCAGCCTGATTCGCGTGCGCCTGCACGGGGGGGGGCCGGCATTGGTGCGGGTGGGTGGGCAGACCTACGACATCGAAGACGTCGGGGTCATTGCCGTTCCGGGCAGCGCCCCGGCAGAGATCGCCATCGACGGGCCTCCCGAGACCCTGTTCACCCTCTCCAGGCTACGCTCCTGCTTCGTGGCCGAGGAGCCGGCCCTCAACCTGCCCACACCCCTGGACACCAACACTCCCGATCCCGACGCAAGCACGGTCACCGAGCGCTGGATGCACGAAGCGGCCAAGGTGCGCCCCGACGCGCGGCAGCCCATTGGCCGCGGCGGCACCTTGTTGGCCTGGGGTTCCGCAGGAGACGACGCCACGGGGGTCCGAGACAGCACGCTTCACTACCCGTATTTTGGCCTTGGAGCAGGCTGGTACCAGCGCATCGACGGCACACGCCACTGGTTCTCGGCGCGGGGGTCCGGGCGCTTCGGCATCACCGCGGAACCAGGTGCCCACCTCGACGGCACCTGGACCTGGGCGCCCAGCGCGTCCATCCTCACCGTCGAGGGATCGCTCGGCGGCTCCGGCGGCGCCGGGCACGCCAGGGCACGCGGCTGGTATCGGCACGAGATCCCCTTGCGGCCCTCGTGGACCCTCGAACCCTACGGCGGGCTGCATGCGGGCTGGTGGAGCGGTCCGGTGGAGGTCGAGGTCGACCCGGCAGCCTGGTCGTCCTGGTCCGCGCAGCACTGGGCGGGCTACACCCTGGGCGGCATCCTGGACTGGCGGCCCCTGGAGGACACCCGGCTGCGCGTGGTGGCCGACGTCGATTCCAACCCCGACTTCACCCTCGACCGAACCCGCGTCGAGCTGAGGACGGACGCCATCATCCTCCCCATGACCGTGCTGCGGCTGGGGCCCGAGCTGGGCTACCGCTTCGTGGATGCCAACCGCGTGACGGCCTACTGGCGCCTGGTCATCAAGACGGGGCTGCTCTACTCGGGCTACGTGCGTCGTAAGAACCGTTGGTCCGTGCAGACCCGCGTGGACTGGTTGCCCCTCGAGGGGAGCATCGAGGGTTGGTTGAAGTTCAGCTGGGAGTGGAGCCATGGCCGGGGGTTGAGGGACCGCGCCCCCTACCAGCACGTCTTCATCGAGGCGCTTGATCTGCCCCTGGAGGACTGACAGCCGGCGTTCGTCGAGGCCCCCCGCCGCTCCGATCCCGAGCTTGCCCAAGGCTGCCCTGCATGAGGCATCCAAGCCCCTGCTACGATACAGTGTGAACTCCGCGCCGGTTGCTCCTCGGAGGACTCATGATGTCTTTTCACTCCCTGTCGTTCATCACCATGGTCAGCTGCGCCGCCGTGCTCTCAGCCTGCGGCGGAGACGCCATCGAGGGCGAGACCCTGGCAGAGTGCATCGACGGCGTCGATAACGACGACGACGGGCAGGTCGATTGCCTCGACTCGGACTGCCTCACCTACGGCGTGTGTTGGGGTGATACCGGCGTCACGCAGTCCTACGACACCGAGGATTCCTGGGTCCAGGACGTGGAGCCCACCGACGGCTCGGCGGTGATCATCAACGAATTCATGGCCTCGAACCGCGCCGCGGTCCAGGATGTCGACAGCCCGGCCGCCGATCCTTCCTTCCCCGACTGGATCGAGCTCTTCAACACGACGAGCGCCGAGATCGCGCTCGAGGGCTACACCATCACCGACGATCTCGCCGTACCCGACAAACACAGCCTCTCCGGCGAGCTGGTGCTCCCCGCTGGCGGCTACCTCCTGCTATGGGCCGACGACGACGAGGAGAAAGAGGGCGCCGACCACCTCGGCTTCCAGCTGGCCAGGGAGGGCGAAGAGATCGGCCTCTACGACCCCAAGGGCAACGCGCTCTGCGCCATCGAGTACGGGCCCCAGGCCTCGGACTACTCCGCCTCGGCCTTGGTCGTCCTTGCGGCCACCTCGGTCCAAAGTGTGATCGGATGCAGCTGAGCTGACGAGTCCGAGACCGCGACTCCGCCCATGAGGGGCGTGGGTCGGGAGCGATCGGGCCTGCATGGCGGTGATCTGCGGGCGAGAGCATGGCTCGCCTCGATAGTTGGCGGAACTCTGAATCAACCAGCCAACAGGAGAGAGCCATGCCAGAGCAGGGTCCGCAGGGAAGCGAACGACGGGAGCAGGATATCGGAGACGCCCGCTTCGGGCGAGATGTCATTGCGTCATTGATGCAGGAGTTCGAGCGCCAGCAGCGCGACGATGACGTCAGCGAGCGGCAGTTCGCCAGCGGTGCCGGCCTCCCGCGGACGACGCTCCAGCGCTGGCGGCACCGGAAGGAGGGGCTTGCGGCCTCTCCCGCAGCGGCCGCCTTCTTCGAGAGTCCCGAGGGCGTGGCGTTCCTCCACCGCTTCTTGGTCTCCGCTCATCTGGTCATGAATTGGATGGGCACCTGTGGCATCCGGTTGGTGAGCCATCTCATCGAGTTGAGCGGCCTCGGCCCATTCATCGCCGCCTCGTACGGGACGCAGCAGGAGTATTCCGTCCGGATGCAGGCAGCGCTGACGGACTATGGCCGCGAGGAGCGGGCTCGCCTCGCCCACGGGATGCCACGCAAGCGGATCACGGTGAGCGAGGACGAGACCTTCCTTTCGGAGGGCATCTGCCTGGTGGCCATGGAGCCCGTGTCCAACTTCGTGCTCCTGGAGGGCTACGCGGACAAGAGGGACGCCGAGACCTGGAACGCGGCCATGGACGAGGCCACCGACGGCTTGAACGTCGAGGTGATCCAGTCCACGGCGGACGAGGCCTCCGCGCTGATCCGCCACGCCAGGGACATGGGCGCCGAGCACTCGCCCGACCTCTTCCACGTGCAGAACGAGGCCAACCGCGCGTTGGCGCTCCCCTTGCTCGGCAAGGAGGTACGGGCCAGGGAGGCCCATGCCGAGGCCGTGGAAGAGGTGCGGACGCAGGTCGAAGCGGAACGTCGCTATCGGGAAGGCCCCCGAGGCCCGGGTCGCCCCCGGGACTTCGCCAAGCGCATCGCCGAGGCCGGGGCCGCGGCGACGGAGGCCGCCCGCAGGCTGGAACAGGCCCAGGGACACCGAAGAGACTGGGTGAACGCGGTGCGAGGCGTTGAGGAGGCATACCACCCCTACGATTTGGACTCCGGCAAGCCCCGCCCAG
This sequence comes from uncultured Enterobacterales bacterium, assembly GCA_964454135.1. Classification (GTDB taxonomy): domain Bacteria; phylum Myxococcota_A; class UBA796; order UBA796; family JAFGLY01; genus CAYVQL01. The sequence goes on from CAYVQL010000052.1 coordinate 37,647, forward strand.
CGGAGTTGGTGACGACGGAGCTGAAGTCGAAACTCGACGAACTCGATCTGATCGTCAAGGAGGCCAAGCTGTCGCAAAGCAGGCAGGCTCGGCTCGACAAAGCCAGACGCGTCTTGCCGAAGATGACGGCCGCCATGGCCTTCTTCCACGAAGAAGTCCGCGGCAGGGTCGAGGCACTCGGCCTGCCTCCCGAGCAGGAGAGGCTCCTCACCGACAACCTCATCCCCGCGGCCTACTTCGAACGCGTCGCGTCCAGGACGCAGGACGGGGACAAGAGAGCCAGGCTGCGCAAGACGCTGGATGAGCTGATGAGCGCCCGCCTCTTCCTCGGAGGGGTCGCGTCCCGCCTCGATGCCCAAGAACGCCAGAACCTGGAGAGGGCCGCCTACGACTGCGCCGATGTCTTCCAGCGGTCCAGCTCATGCATCGAGGGCCGAAACGGCCGCCTATCCCAGTGGGAGCACGCCATGCGTCGCGTGCACCCGAAGAAGCTGGCAGGTCTCACGGTCGTGCACAACTACTGGATCCGGCGTCCCGATGGGTCCACCGCCGCGGAGCGCTTCTTCGGCAGTCCGCCGCGCCCCCTCCTCGACTGGCTCATCGAGCGCATGCCCTTGCCCTCACGCCCCGCCAGGCGGAGGCCCCGCCCCGAAAAACATGGCCTCTTTCAAGCTGCGTAATGGTCTCTTTGGCCGCGAGGATGACCGAGGCCCTCCGCCTCTCGCACCAGCGACGGTGCCTTGAGCTGGGATTTCGATCCAACACCGACACCGGAAGAGGCCAACCAACTGTAGGTCACGCCCAGCGGGCCGCCAGGGGGGCGCCCGCAAAAAAGCGCGGCCGAGGTCTTTGTTCGGGCCCATTGGCCCGAACGATGACCAAGGCCGCGGCGCCGCCGTCTCTGGCGCGGTGTTCTATAACTTGTCTGTGGTCACTCCCTCCAATACGCCCGCGGCCTGTGCCAGCCTCCGCAGGCCGTCTCCCTCCATCGAATCCCCCTGGCCTCCGTCCAGGAAGCGTGCCACCAGCTCGTTGGCGATGCGCAGCTGCATGCTCAACGAAGAGGCCAGGCTCTCCTTCCAGATGATACGAAGCGAGGAGGGCAGAGTCCTGTAGGTGAGATGGTCCATGGTGAAGATCCAGCCCGGCACCGTTCCAACGCAGGAAGCCGTGCGCGGACCGGGCTCGATCAACGGGATGATCCCGAAGAGCGAGCCCGCTTCGAACACCACCAGCTCTTCGGCGCGGGCGTTGTAGACTTCGCGCGTGATCCGCACCTTGCCGGAGCCCAGCAGAAAGGCCGAGTCGGCTGGTTCGCCCTCCACCGCGAGCAGCTGCCCGCGCTCGAAGGGTTCGGCCTTGAATTGGCTGGCGATCTCTTCCACGAACTCGGGCGGTACGCCACGCAAGTGGGGCAGCGATTCGAGCAGAGGGATTGGATCCGGCTTGTTGATAGCGGCGATCTTGCGGACGGCGCGCCGGATGCTCTCCAGGCCCCCCAGGGCCTGCTTGTGAGAGGACTTTTCCCCCTTGGAGAGATTGGCGATGATGCTGTCGGTCACGCGCACGCGCCGGCAGAGGGTCTCGAGGGCTCGGCCCAGCAGGCGGTCGTAGAAGGCCGGCACCTCGGCCCGCAGCCAGCTCAGGGATTCCCTTTCGATCAACAGGACTTCCGCGGGAAAGACCGACTGGAGCGTGGCCGTGCGGCGTGTGTCGACAGAAAAGGCCGTGGCTTCGCCGAAGATCTGGCCGGGCCGGATGGTGCCGATGTCCTGTCCGTCGAAGATGACCTGCAGCTCGCCGCTGCGTAACAGGCCCAGGGAGTTGGCCAGCTCGCCCTGCTTCCACAGGACCTCTCCCGGTCGCAGCTTGTGAGCGACCCATGCGCGCGAGAGCTTCTCAATCTTCTCTTTGGGGACTTCTTCGCCCGCCGCGATATCGGTGAGCTTGTCGAGGTCGACTGCCACGCTTGCTCCTTCCATCCCGCACGCGGGCCACTGCCCATTTCGCCATGGTGGTAAAGGGCACCTGGATAATACAGGATATTTCCCTTCGGGGCGAGTCGAACTAGGTGCTTGCCTCTTCCCGCGGATCCGACGGCAGCCAAAATCCCGCCTGTCGCCCTGCGGCACCGAACAAAAGACAACTGTTCTCCTGACAGTTCGAGGGGCTTCCGCAGCGCTGGTTCAGGGCTGCACAAGCAGCCCTGCGCCGCTCATCAAGCGGCGAAGATAGGGGGGAGAGGCGGTGTCCGCCTCGGATAGGGGGGAAGAACCTGTCTTCCCCCCAGAAAAAACAGCGCCGGTCATTTCCGCCGACGCTGTCGGCGGAAATGGTCGGTGCCCGCCCTGCCCATCGTGATACCTTCCCGTCCCGGAGAGGAATCCCATGATCGGAAAGAAAGTCGGGCACTACCGCCTTGAAGCTGCGCTCGGGAGAGGCGGCTTCGGCGCCGTCTACCGCGGCGTGCATGCGCACCTGGAGGACATCCAGGTGGCCGTCAAGGTCTTCCACCCAGAGCTGGCCAAGGACCCTGGCTTCGTGAAGCTCCTACGCCGCGAATGCCAGGTGCTGCACAGCCTCTCCCATCCCGGCATCGTGGCTTTTCGCGATCTCGTCGTGGAGGAGGAGGTCACGGCGATCGTGCTCGAGCTGCTCGAGGGGCGCGACCTCAATCGCTTCATGAGGGAGTCCGAGCAGCTGGCGCCGGAGCAGGTGGCGGAGCTGCTCAAGGGCATCCTGGTGCCCCTGGCCCACGGTCACCAGCAGGGCATCGTTCACCGCGACATCAAGCCCAGCAACGTGTTTCTGTGCGACGGCGACAGCATCAAGCTGATGGACTTCGGGATAGCCAAGGCAACGCAGACGACCACCGCCACCCAGAGCAGCATGATGGCGGGAACGCTGGACTACATGTCGGTCGAACGCTTCCGGGGAGAGTCCCCCCTTCACTCCGATGTCTATGCCGTGGGCCTGGTGGGCTGGGAACTGCTGGCAGGCAGGAAGGCCTGCCCTGCCGGAGACATCCCCGCCAAGATCGGATGGCACCATAGCCGAGGCGCCCCCGACGTGCGCTCCGAGCGGCCGGAGACGCCCTCGTGGCTGGCCGAGCTGCTGCTGGCCCTGGCGGCCAAGGACGCGAAGCGCAGGCCGCTGGATGCCTCCAAGGCCCTCGACCTGATGACCAAGCTGCGTGGCAGTTCGATGCCCTCGAGCGTCGAGCCGTCGACCGTGGATCTGGCGCCAGAGACCTGGCAGGCTCCGGAGGTCTCACCTCTGGCCGCTCCCACCGCGTTGGAGCCTGTGGCCCCTCAACCCGCGCCCGTGGCGCCCCCCGGGCCCGTGCTCCCAAGCCCTGAGCCCGTGGATCCCGCAAAGAGCGTGAGGCCTTCCGCGCAGCGAAAGGCCCGCCGCGCCGGTCCCCGTCCTGCGTCGTCTCCCATCAAGAAGTCGGGCCGGCGCTTTCCGTGGGCTACGCTGCTGGCCCTGCTGGTGGCGTTCGCGGTGGGAGGGTTCATCCTGCATCGCATCATGCAGGGGCACTGACGAGTCGCCGTTTCACTCCTCGTAGGGAGGGGAGTACACGTCATCCGGGGACGCACTCTCGCCGGCCTTCTTGCGGGCCATGGCGCGGGCGCGATAGCGCACGAGCAAGCCGAGGACCACCAGCAGGATGAGGATGGTCACCAGGCTCCAGTAGTACTTGCGGATCCAGCGGTGGGAGCCCGCCTTGATGGGCAGGGTCCCTGCGTAGGGATCGTCTTTGCCCGACAGCGCCTCGACGTGTTCGCAGCCGCTCATGCGGGTCACCTTGCCGCTGAGCAGGTGGGCCACGCCCAAGCTGGCATCGCAGTGCAGGATGTCTTCGGGGGCCTGGGATCCGAGATAGGCCACCAAGGCGCTGCGACCGCTGTCCCAGGCCAGGGGTGACATCTGGAAGAAGAGGTCCGCGCCGTCGGGATCCAGGGGCGAGGCGTAGGCGTGCCGCAGCAGGTTCTGCTCGTCGCGACGCAGGTCCAGAGCCAGGTCCATGGACTCCAGCAGGCTGTGGCCCGGGCCCTCGTCCAACACCACCAGATCCCTGTCGGGGTGGCTCTGTCGACTCACCGGCCCCAGGTGCAGGTCGAAGGCGAGCCGGTTGCCCCGACTATGCCGGCCCAGCTCCTCGGTCAGCTCCAGGTAGGTGTGGATGGCGCGGGGGGAGGGCTCGGCGGGAAGCACGAAGACGGTCTCGGAGAGATCCGCGCGGATACCGAAGGGGTAGGCCCCGAAGCGCAACAGGCCGAGCTCGTGGATGCGCTTCCAGCGCTTGCGGGGAAGCGTGAGGCGCGTGTCGCAGTGCACGGTGCCCCAGAGCATGCTGTGGGCCTGCCCCAGGCAGGAGCGATCCTCATAGCCGCGCAGGTCGAACACCAGGTGGAGCTCGGAATCCGGGCCGATACGCTGCACCGGGATATCGACCACCAGGCGACGCCGGTGGCGGCCCTTGCGGTCCTTGAGCTGCAGCCCGGCGATGGGCTCCTGGTCCAGGTAGACGAAGAGGTTGGACGCCCTCGGATCCACCTGCGCCGAGTAGGAGAAGACCACCTCCAGGCGACCGGCGCCTGGCGAGAACTTCTCGTCGGGGACGTTGTGGATGGGGATGGTCACGTGGCCACCCCTGAACCCGGAGGTCATCTGGTCGGAGAAGCCCATGTCCATCAGGGTGAATCGCTGCTTGGGCGGGATGGCGTCGCGCCAGTGTCGCGCCGGCAGCGGCTCCTGAGCCTGTACGCTGCGCACATGCTCGGCTCGGCCGCTCAGCAGCTCCGAGGCGAGATCGCTGGCCAGCAGGCGCCCCAGGTCCGCCAGGCTGGCGTCGTCGGCGCCCAGCATCACCAGGACCAGGTGATGCGGCGAACCGGGCCTGGGTACCAGGGCCAGCAGTCCGCCGCCTTCAGAGGCGCCCGCTTCGAAGGCCTGCAGGGCCCGCCGCACCTCGTCGTTTCTCGAAGACCGCAGCAGCTTCAGCAGCGCTCCTGCGTGCTGCCGCTGGGCGATGGCCACCACGTGACCGGGAGGGGCCTGCGAGAGGTCGCCCAGGTGGCTGCGCAGCGTCGTCGGGTGCCAATCGGCGGCCTTGCGCAGCGTGCTGGCTACCAGGCCTGCGGCCAGGAGCGAGCCCTGCTCCGGTGCGCCTACGAGCGCGAGGCTGACGAGACGCTCGTCCGGATCGCGGTGATCCACGAAGGGATGGGGCCACAGGCCGAGATCGGCGGGCGGGGCCCGCCTGCGGTAGTGTACGCGCAGGATGCTGTCGGAGCTGACCTCGCTCCAGAGATCCTCGCCGATGCCATCCTCGCAGGGGATCTTGGTCCTGTGGTAGGCGGCGAACTGAATGGCGTGGTACCCATCATCGGCCAGCAGGTGTAGCGGGATCGGGTAGGAGCCAGGCGCCTCGGAGAGGCTGCCCAGGAAGAAGCTGCCCGAGGGCTGCCCGTCTGTCCAGATCCCCATGGTGGAGACCTGGGGAATGAGCTCGTCGAGGTAGGTGATCTCGAGGTGCAGCTCGGGATCACCCCAGATCTCCCAGGTGTCGGGGATGCCGAAGTACAGCGTCTCCGCCGCCCATAGCCCTGTGAGACGGATGGGAAGGGGGTGCCGCAGATCGGTCCCCAGCATCAGGTCCCGCTGCACGAAGCCCGGTGGGGCCTGGGGGGCGGGCGTGGGCTCGCGGGCTGCCGCTTCATCCTTCTTGCGGTCCAGCGCGCGTCGCTTCCACGACTCCGGTGCGATGGATTCGATCCACTCCTTGGGGAAGTTGGCGTAGGTCCAGGTCCGAACGGAGGTGCTCTCGCGCCAGGACTCGGGGAAGACGTAGTCGGAAGAGCGGTCGCTGGCGACGGGGAGGGGCTGCTCCGTGGCGGCGGGCACCAGCTCTGCTTCGGCCTCGTCCTCCGTGCCGTCGTGTCGTAGGAAGAAGAACCAGACGGCGAAGAGCCCGGCGACGATCACCAGGGTGAAGAGTAGCCGGATCCAGGCGCTGTCGGCGATGGGCCGGAAGTCGTCCACCGAGTCCTCTTCGTCATCCAGCTCCGCGTCCACGGCTTGCTCGAAGTCCTCGTGCCAGCTCCAGTCCTCCTCATCCTCTTCGACGTCGGCGGCGGCCACGGTGCCGCCCTCGACAGTCGGCGCTGTGGACGCGGGCTCGTCCACCTGGGGCAGCGGACCCAGGGCGTCCAGCAGACCGCCCATGTCGGGCGGCCGGCGGTGTGCGTCGCGGTGGGTGGCGAGCCAGATGGCCCGCCGCAAGGGCAGCGCAAAGGGCTCGCCCAGATCGAGCCCCCCGTCCTGCCCCTTCATCCGGGTCATGCGGGCCACGGGATCGGGCTCCTCCGGCGGGATCTCGTATGCGGTCCGACCGCGCAGCGCCTCGAAGGCGAACACGGCCAGGGAGTAGCGGTCTCCGCCCTTGATCCCGGAGGCGGACGCATCGAAGCCCTCCGACGCCAGGTAGCGCAAGGTCGTCACCTGGCCGGAGCCAATGGTCAGGAAGGGCGTGGGCACCGGGACCAGGCGCGAGCGACCGAGATCGTCCACGAAGATCTGTGCGGGACAGAGCCATCCCAGCCGCACGTTGTTGGTCTCGAGCACGCCCAGCGCCTTGACGGAACCATCCAGCAGCAAGCGAACCTGTTCGAGGGTCTTCGGGCGTCGTGGAGCGCCGGTTTCCTGGCTCTCTTCCTCCAGCCAGGCGGGCAGGGAGCGCCCCTGGAGGGGACGCACGGCCAGCCAGATCAAGCCCTTGTCGGGATCCGCTCCCCAGTCGCGGATGGGGAAGAAGGCGAACGAAGGCAGGCCCACGAACTGCCGGACCTGGTGGGCGACCTGCTCTCGGGTACGCTCGAAGTCCGCGGGTTGGATGACCAGCAGCGTGGCGCGCTTGTTGTCGCGCCTGGTGTGGTGGGCCTCATAGGCCGAGCCCAGCCCCTCGATAGGGAGCGCTGCGTCCACGACCCAGTCGCCGACGCGCTCCGAAATGCCTAGCTTTGGCTGTTCGCTCATCGGGAATCGTCCAGGCGCACGGTGTCAGCCTCGAAATCCACCGCCAGGGGAGATCCGGTGGCCTTGCGGAGCGTGCGCTCCAGATCCCCGAAGCGGATGGGGCGCACGATGGCGGCGCGCAGGTGGAGCGCGTCCAGGGTCTTTCGGTCCCAGGCGCCCACGGCCGTATGCGGAGCGCAGGCCACGACAGGCACCGAGGGCGCGTCGCGCCAGAGCTGATCAATGAGCTCAAAACCGTTGATGTCTTGGGTGTCGAGGCTGATCATGGCCACGCTGGGGACCAACGCCGCCACCGCGGATAGCGCGCGCCTGCCCGAGGTGTGATGCGTCACCTTCCAGGTCCGATCCTCGAGCCAGACCTTGAGCAGCGCGGAGAACACGGGATCGGGCTCCACCATGAGCAGGTGGCGGCGCAGCATGCCCGTGAATCCGGGTCGGGTGCCGCGGGGGCGCTGTCCGCTGGCTCGGTGTTTGGCCGACATGGGTGCCTCCTGCTTGGACTGGCGGGCGTTCTCAATACTCCTGGCGGCGTCTGCGGGACCGCAGCCACAGGATGACGAGCACCACGAGCAGCGCGGCCAGCGCGACCCAGAGCAGCAGGCGTTCCGAGACGCAGCCCGGGCTGTTCTTCTGCTTCTGGCTGTCAGCCTCCGTCACCTCGGCCGGGAGCCGCTCCTGACCCGTCACCAGGTTCTCTTTCTCCGGAACCTGGACCACGTCGGAGCAGGAGGCGATACGGGTGATCCGGCCGCCCAGGCGGTCGAAGAGCGGCCCCTGTGCCGGGCAGGGACCCACGCGCTGGAACAGCTCGATCTGCGGAGCGTAGATGATCATGGCCGTGCGCCCATCGCTCCACGGCAGTGACATCTGCTCCACGAAGGCGACCTGCGGATCGGGTGTGAAGGCGACCTTGCCCTTGGATGCCAGGGCATCCGTGATCGGATAGCGGCTTACAACCTGCAATATCGGCCGCCAGGCGCAG
>CAYVQL010000053.1:0-45294 GCA_964454135.1 uncultured Enterobacterales bacterium
CTTGCCGACAGTTCGAGGAGCTTCCGCAGTGCTGTTTCAGGGCTGCGTATGCAGCTCTGCGCCGCTCATCAAGCGGCGAAGATGGGGGGGAGAGGCGGTGTCCGCCTCGGATAGGGGGGGAAGAATCTGTCTTCCCCCCAAAAAAACGGCGCCGACTGTTTCCGCCGACATTGTCGGCGGAAACAGTCGGTGCCGAATCCGCAGACCTGGGACCCTCGCGCTCCTGCTCGCATGCGTGCTGGGCTTGCACATCCTGGCCTGCTCCGGACTGCTGGAGACCGCTCTTTCGGAGACGTGGGACGCGTCTATGTCTACCTGACAGAAGAGTCACAGCCCAGGGCTTTGGCGGCCATGCAGAGCCACTGATTGTCTTTTCAGGCCCCCACCTCTACCCCTTCAGAACTGGAAATAGAAAAACGGACTCGCGAATCCCGCAAAGAGCGAAAGCACGCCCCCGGCGAACACCACAGCCAACCCGACAGCGTAGGCCGGCGCGCCGGCGAAGGCCTGCTGCGACGTGGTCTTCCAACGCTGCGGCGTAGCGTGCAGGGCGATGGCGATGCCCAGCATGGTCAGCCCGAAGGCGCCGAAGACCTCGCTGAAGGGCCCGGTCAGGTTCGCCAGGGAGCGGAGCACGATCCAGGCCTCGCCGAAGCTGCGGGCGTGCAGGAAGACCAGGCCCAGGCAGAGGGCGTTGTAGGTGGCGAAGATGCGCAGCGCCGCACCCAGGCGGCTCTTGGCGGGCCCTGGGCCGAACCTGCGCCAGAGAACCAAAAGCAGGCCGTTGTACAGGCCCCAGACCACGAAGGTCCAGCCCGCCCCGTGCCACAGCCCCCCCAGCAGGAAGGTGATCACCAGGTTCATGGAGGTGCGCGAGGCCTTGCCGCGGGAGCCCCCCAGCGGGAAGTACAGGTAGTCCCGCAGCCAGGTGGACAAGGAGATGTGCCAACGCCGCCAGTGCTCCATGGGCGTCTGGGACCAGAAGGGCCGGTCGAAGTTCTTGGGCAGGTGGTAGCCGAAGAGCAGGGCCGCGCCGATGGCCACGTCTGAGTAGCCCGAGAAGTCGCAGTAGACCTGGAAGTTGGCGGCCCACATCACGCCCATGGTCTCCCAGGCGTTGTGCCCGTGGGGAAGCCGGAAGAAGGGCTTGACCACCTCGAGGTAGAGCGTGTCGGCCACGATCATCTTCTTGGCCAGGCCGGTCAGGATCAGGAACAGCCCCGCACCGAGGGCTCGCGGATCCTGGGGCGGGTCGCGCTCCAGCTGGGGCAGGAAGTGCCGCGCGCGCACGATGGGGCCGGCCACCAGCTGGGGGAAGAAGGCCACGAAGACCGAGAACTCCAGCAGGTTGCGCGCCCGCGGGATGCGTCGGAGGTACAGGTCGATGGTGTAGGAGAGGGTCTGGAAGGTGTAGAAGGAGATGCCCACCGGCAGCTCGGTGGGCAGGCGTGGCAGCGCCAGGTCGGCCCAGGCCAGCCCAGCCAGGCCCTCGATGTTGGCCAGCAGGAAGTTGCCGTACTTGAAGACCCCCAGCAGCAGCAGATCCCCGCTGACCGAGAGAATCATGAAGAGCTTGCGCCGGCTCTGGCTCCGCGCGCGGTCGATGAGCAGCCCGAAGCCGTAGGAGTTGAGCGTGGACAGGGCTATCAGCACCAGGTACCACGGCTTCCAGCAGCCGTAGAAGAAGGCGCTGATGGCCAATAGCCACAGCAGCCGCGGCCAGCGCCAGCGGTGGGCCAGGCGGTAGACGGCGAAGCTGACCGTCAAGAAGACGACGAAGTCGAAGGTGTTGAAGAGCACCTAGTCGCCTCCCTCGCCTTCGAGCAGCGGCGCGAGCAGCTCCTTGCAGATCTGGTGGGTGAACTTGCGGCAGCCGCCGTCATCCAGGTGCTCAACGTCCACGTACCGGGTACGGGCGTCGATCCACTCCTGCCCGCCCCCCTGGTAGACGATCAAGCCATGCTCGGCTTGCAGCAGCTCGAGGTGGCCCTGGTAGGCCTCCCGTACGCCTTTGGGGACGCGACCGACGAACTCTCGGTGGCGGGGCAGGTCCGCGAAGACCACCTGCACATCGCGCTCCCGGGCCCAGGAGAACATGTTCAGCAGGTGCTCGTGCACCGCACCGCTGCCCACCTCGTAGGAAGGGAAGCGCGTCTCTGTCAGGGAAGGCACCAGCTCGATCATGGCCGTCTGCCACCAGAAGCGCAGCTTGGACATCACCTGGCGGTTGTTCTCGGCGCAGGCCGTGGAGCCGTAGCAGAACTGCCCGCCTCCGTGGTGCAGCATCATCCAGCGCACGTGCTGGTCGACGTCGTAGCGACCGCTCAGGTACAGGGCCAGGGTCTCGGGGCCGCGGATCAGGGGCCGCAGGGCGCCCAGCAGGGCGTAGAGGTCAGGGGCGTGCAGCAAGGCTCGCGGCACGTCGGGCAGGTCCGCGGCGCTGGCCGTGATCACCGCCAGGCGGTGGTTGTACTCGTCGAAGAACTCGGGGCCGTCGGCGATCAACAGGATCTTGGGGACCTTTTCGCCGACCAGCAGGTCCCTTGCCAGGAAATCGGCCGTGTAGGCGGTGGCGAAGGTGCGCGCCAGGTTGGCGCTGCGCACCGGACGCCGCAGCTCCCGCCCCAGGCAGGCATCGAGGGCCGAGGGAGAGATCCCGAAGGCTGCCCGGCTGGAGCCCAGGACGACCACGTCGAGGGGACCGTAGCTGGTCTGCTGAAAGGCGTAGAGATCTGTGGGCCAGACCACGCCCTGGACGTACTTCAGCCCCACCAGGTGCACGCCGATGGTGGCCAGTAGACAGAAGGCCAGGGTCCAGGTCAGGATGGCCAGCGCGCGGATGTCGCAGCTGCGACGCGGAAGCCCTGGCGGCGGCGCGGCCGCGCTCACGGCTTCCTCCCAGCGCCGGGATCGGCAGGCTGGCCGCGCTTGGGCGTCCCGCGGGGTGGCTGCTCGGCGTCGGGCTTCTTCTTGCCGGCGGGCGGGCGCTTCTCGGGCGGGCGCCAGGGCTTGGGATCCTTGGGATCCAGGTCGCGGCCGTCTATTCCGCTCTGGTCGCCGGGGAAGGGGGGATCGGGGAGCCCATCCATTCCGGCCCGACGGGCCTGCTGGAAGGCGTCGGCGTCTCGCCCGGGCAGCAGCGCGAGCGCGACGGCCGTGGCCAGCAGCAGCGCCAGCAGCGCAGGCCCCAAGAGTGCGCCCAGCAGCCGGACCAGCGGATCTTCGATGGCCGGGATCCCAGGATCGCCCGGGTCGCTCATCTGCCCTCTGGGATGGTCGAACTGTCGAAGCCGTTGGGAAGCCGGGCGCCGAAGCGCTCCACGACGTGGGCGGCCAGGAATGCGCCGGCGACGGCGGCATCCCGCGGGTGGTGTCCCTGGCAGAGCCTGGCCAGCATGGCGCCAGCGAAGAAATCTCCGGCTCCGGTCGTGTCTACAGCCTGTGCTGGAAAAGCCGGGATGGACCAGCGTTTACCACCTTCGGCGTAGACGTCCGAGCCGGCAGCGCCGTGCTTGACGACCACGATGTCGGCGGCTCCCAGGGCCAGATCCAGGCCTGCGCTGCCCGCACCGAAGGCGGTCTTCATCTCTTCGTCATTGCCTATCAGCAGCCCGAAGCGATGGGTGAGCAGCGAGCGCAGCTCCGAGTGCAGGTGACGACTCAGGTAGGGAGCGTTCTCGAGGCTGACCGCCACTCCCACGCCCCCTGCGCGCGCGTGGTCCGTAGCTCGCAGCACCGCAACCTGGGTCAGGCTGGGCACCAGCAGCGTAGTGGACGTGGCGTAGAGGTAGCGGAAGCCCAGGGGCATGCTGGCCGACAGCAGCTCGAGCTGGTCGCTGCGACCCATATGGCAGGCGAAGCTGCGCTCGCCGTCCGGCGTGATCACGGCCAGGACAGATCCGGAGGGGCCAGGCAGGCGGGTCAGGCGCACGTCGACGCCGCCCCGCCGCATGTCGCGCTCAAAGCTGTCCGCCAGGACATCGTCGCCCGCGGCGCCCACGAAGCTGGCCCTGGCCCCGAGGCAGGCGGCGGCGGTGCACATGTTGCGGGCGTTGTCGCCGGGGCAGGTGGCGCGGATGCCCAGCGCTTGCGCCTTCTCCATCAGGCGATCCATCTCCTGGGCGCCGAGGAAAACGGTGCCGCCCCTGGCGAGCCCGTTCCGGTTCAGGAAGGCGTCATCGGCGGCGATGAAGCTGTCGGTGAGGGCCATTCCGATGCCGAGAATATCGCCCCGTGCGTTCATCGTCAGACCACCCGGTACTTGGGTTGCCGGCCGTCCAGCGCCGCGACGAGGCACTCGGCGGCCATGCGCGCCATGGTGTTGCGGGTGCGCCAGGTGGCGCTCCCCGTGTGGGGCGCCAGTACCACGTTTGGCAGCGTGAGCAAGCCCGGGCGGACCGCGGGCTCGCGCTCGTAGACGTCCAGGGCCGCGCCAGCCAGCCGGCCCTCTCGAAGCGCGGCGACCAGCGCCGCCTCGTCGACCACTGCACCGCGCGCGGTGTTGATCAGGTAGGCCCCTGGTTTCATCAGGGCCAGGCGCCTGGCATCCAGCAGGTGCCGCGTCTGGGGCGTCAGCGGGCAGTGCAGCGAGACGAAGTCCGCCCGCTGCAGGAGCTCGTCCAGGGGCAGGCGCGGGCCCACCTCGGGATGGTCGCTGCGCGCCGCCACGGCGATCTCCATGCCGAAGGCCCTGGCCCGGCGGGCCACCGCGGCGCCGATGCGCCCTGGACCAACGATGCCCAGCAGGCGCCCCGACAGATCCCCGCCCACGTAGACCAGGGGGCCCCAGCCGTCGAAGCGGCCCTCGCGCACGGCGCGGTCCCCCTCGACCACCCGCCGGGCGACGGCCAGCAGCAGGGCCATGGCCAGATCCGCCGTGGCGTCGGTCAGCACGCCGGGGGTGTTGCACACCACCACGGCGCGGCTCTCTGCGGCCTGCAGGTCGATGTTGTCGTAGCCCACGGCCAGGTTGGCCACCACGCGCAAGGGGCCCTGATCCATGACCTCGCCATCCACCGGGTCGGTGAGCATGCAGAGCAGCCCGGTGGCGCCGCGCACGCCCTCCATCAGCTCCTGGCGCTCGATGGGGCTGTCGGTGCGCCGCACGTGGCAGCTGATGCCCGCCCGTCGCAGCACCTCCATCCCGGGATCGGGAATGGGGCGGGTGATGAAGACCTTCATTTCGGACCTCCGGGCTTGCGCTTCCAGGTCTCGTACTCCAGGCCGTCTTTGGCGTTCCAGGCCACGCCCGGATCGGGGTGATCGCTCAAGGACTTCAGCGTGGCGACCATGTCCAGCTCCGTGGGCTGGCAGAGCCGTAGCAAGCGGGCGGCCGTCCAGCGCACGCGCTGTCGGGGATCCTCGATCCATGGCAAGAAGAAATCGGCCGGCGTGGCGGGCCGGAAGTAGAGGGCCTCGAGGGCGGCCACCACCAGGTCTTCCTGCGCGTCACGCCCCAGCAGGCGCCGCCCGCCGCCGTAGGTGACGATGCGCTCGGCCCCTTCTTCCTGCGGGACGGGGATGGGAATATTGTAGCGTCCGTGGCGCTCGCCGCTGGGCAGCGCGCTTCCTTCGAGGGGGGGCACGGCGCCGCTGTAGACCGCCAGGATGCGCTGCACCGCGTCGGCGCGCGGAGGATGGCCCGCCGCCGCGTCCAGCCGAGCGGCCTCCAGCGCGAAGGCGGTCCGCGCCTGGGGCGCCTGCTCTGGCGGTGCGCTCCGCGCGGGGGCCGGATCGGCCACGCCCGTGCCGAAGTAGACGCAGTACCATAGGCGCATGCGGAAGGTCTGCTGCGCTTCCTCGCGCGCCGCCGGGTCCAGGTCGGCCATGGCCAGGTCGATCTCGGCCAGCTGCTCGGTGATGGCGGCCACGACCTGCTGGGCCGGATCGCGGCTGCTGAGCTTGCGGCTCGGCGTCAGCTTCCAGCCGGCATGGGTGATGCAGAAGCGCGAGAAGCGCCCAGCACGCGCGCAGTGGGACAGCGCCGCCATGGACTGGCGGGCGCGGGCCAGCTCCTCGCCCGCCCGGAAGTGGCACTCGTGCTGCCAGGTGCCCGCGGGGATCCGCTCGCAAGCGGCCTCGGCCGTGGCGATGTCGCCCGCTCGACCGGCCTTGGCCGCGGCGTCGACGTAGCAGAGCAGCTGCATGTCGGCGAAGGCGATGTCCTCGCAAGACGACAGGGCGGCCCCTGGGTCGTCGGGAGTGGGCGCCAGGGCCAGGGCGCGAGGGTCCGCGGGCTCGGCGCAGCCCAGCAACCAGAGCAGCAGGAGCGTCACGGCTGCTGGCCCTGGGGTGGGGACATCAAGTGCGGTCGGCCTGCCACCTGCTGGCACTTGGCCTGCGCCTGTCGGGTCTCCACCTCGCGGCAGATCAGGGGGGCGCGGGCTGGGTCCTGCACGGCCAGGCGTAGGCGGATCAGGTCCCGGCTGGCGGGCGAGTCCACGTCGGCCAGGGCCCCCTTCCAGGCCTCGTCGCCCTGGTCGTAGAGCGCGGAGACGAGCTCGAACTGGCAGTTCTCGCGCGCCACCGGATCGGAGATGGAGGCGCAGGATTCGTCGCCGCAGCCGGCAGCGGCCCATGCCCAGGCCAGGGCGCAGCCCAGCGAGGCGGCGAGCTTCACGGTTCGAGGGGTTTTCTGGCTTCCCAAGGGATCTCCTCTCCTCGTCGGGCCATGCCGAAGCAGCGCCTGCCCAGCTCGGCTTCGCCGCTGCGGACGCAGTGGGCGTAGGCGCGCGCTTCCAGCTCCTCCCTGTGCGCCGGGGGCTGTCCGCTGCCTCCCTGGACCGCGGCCTTGTACGCGGCCACGGCCGTGGGGGAGCGGCTGCACACCAGCCGCGCCAGCTCCCTGGCTCGCCGCATGGCGTCTTCGGACTGGGTGAAGCGCTCCTGCACCAGGCCGATGTGCAGGGCCTCGGCAGCGTCGATGGTCTCTCCCGTCATGCCCAGGCGCAGGGCCTGCGCCTGGCCCACGCGCTGGGCCAGGTGGGCGGCCCCTCCTGCGGCGGGCAGGATGCCGATGCCTGTCTCGGGGAAGGCGAAGCGCGCTTCAGGGCCAGCCAGGACGTAGTCGGCAGCCAGGCTGAGCTCCGCGCCCCAGCCCAGGGCCAGGCCGTCGACCACGCAGACGTGGAAGACAGGCGTGCGGCTCAGCCTGGCCATGGTGCGGCGCTGCAGCTGGACGTGGCCCAGCACGCGCTCCTGGTCCCAGCCCCGGCGCTCGGTCACGTCCGCTCCGGCGCTGAGAACGGGCCGACCGGAGCGCGTGCGGCGGCGGCTGAAGCTGATCAGGGCCCGCGCCGGGCTGGCGGGCAGGCGCTGCGCCAGGGTCGCCAGCTCGGCTACCTGGGCGCTGCCCATCTCGTTGGCCTTGCCGTGCGCCAGCTCCAGCAGGACCAGGCGCTGCTGGTCCTCGCAGCTGACGTGCAGGTGCTCGTATTCGCCCAACATCATCGCTTCCCGTGATCAAAGGCCATCAGCGCGCCCAGGTAGGCGTCGTAGTCCTGGGCCAGCTTGCCCGCGGCCCATGGGCCGCTGTAGCCCGCCAGCCCCAAGCGGAACCAGCGCTGCTTGCGGCGGATCATCAGCCCGCTCTGGATGGCCAGCGCGCTGCGCCAGTCCACGTCGGCGTTCCACTTGGCGTCCAGGGCGCTGTACCAGGTGATGCTGCCCTGGCCATGGAACTTCATGCCGAGCTGCAGGCCGGGCGCGGAGGCCTCGGGGATGGTGTGGATCAGCTGTCGGAAGGCCAGGTAGGGCGTGATGCGCTCGTTGCTCCAGCAGACCAGCAGGCGCAGGTATTCTCGCGAGTAGGGATCCAGGTTCTGGGGCTGGAGCTTGGCGTAGCGTACGCCGTCGGCGTAGTGGGCCGAGAGATGGGCCCATTCCAGGGTGGTCGTGAAGGCGCCCAGCTCCAGGCTGATGGGCAGTCGCAGCAGGCCGTCCAGGGTGGTGATCCCGAAGGTCAGCCCGTCTCCAGGGAAGAAAGCCAGGAAGATGGCCGCTGCCAGGTCCGCCTGGACGCTGACCCTCTCCGTCTCCAGCTGCACCAGGCCCAGGGCGTCGCCTACCACGCCTTCGATGGACGTGCCCCCCGTGCGCAGCTTCAGGCTCCAGGTGGTCTCGGCCGGATCGGCAAGCAGCACAGGTGTGGCGCGCTGGATGGGCAGGCCGTGGACGCTGGCGCTCGTCGCCTGAGGGACGCCCAGCGCCAGGCACCACAGGAGCCACATGGCGCCCTACACCGGTCGTGGGGTGGGGGAGAGGGGCGGGTCCTCCCCAGCGATCTTCTCGTCGAGGTCTTCGAGCAGGCGTACGCGGCTCGCTGCGTTGCCCAGCAGCAGCGCAAAACGCGTCATGGGTTGCAGGAGCTCGTCGGAGGGGGCGCCGTCGCTGGGCGCCCCAGCCAGGACCAGCGCGCCCATGATGCGCGGCGGTGCGCCTGGTTCGTCCAGGGTGATGGGGCGCGTGGCCAACCAGCTCACCAGCTCATCGGGGCCCGCTTCGGCGCTCAAGTAGCTCTGGGCCTCATCGCAGATGGCCGTGGCGTCCGGCGCTATCGTTGCGACGATGCGCTCCAGGTCGAGGCTGGCCAGCAGCGCCGATGGCTCGAGCTCGGTCGAGCAGCACCAGGTCGACCACCTCCACTGCCCGCTCTCTTCGTCGAGCAGCGCGATGGCAGCCAGGATGCCGGGGACCGCTTCCTTCAGGCGCTCCGGGATCTGTTGTGCGAGCAGGCGCAGGTGCCAGCGGGTGCGCACGGTGGCCGCGAAGTCGTAGAGCGCGACCAGGGAAGCCAGCTTCGCGTCCGCCTTGTGTTGTCGCGCCTGTTCCAGCGCGGCTTGGATGGCCTCGTGGATGCGCTTCAGCCGGAAGGGCTTCAGCAGGTAGTCAGAGGCACCCTCCTTGAGGGCGTTGACGGCGGATTCCACCGATGCGAAGCCGGTCATCAGGATGCACGGGATGGGTGGATCCAGGCGTCGGGCCACGCGGACGAGGTCCAGCCCGTTCAGGTGCGGGATCTGGTAGTCGGTCAGGATGAGGTCGAACCTGCCCGAGCGCATCAGCTCCAGGGCGAGCCGTCCATCCGCCGTGGCGTCCACACGGTAGCCCCTGGTGGCCAGGTACTCGACGAGCAGCTCGCGGATGGCGAGATCGTCATCCACGATGAGCAGGTGCGTGGGCGGGCGTGGAGTGGGCAAGCAGCTCTTTCCTGGCGGGAGGCATGCAGGATAACCTCGTCCGGGCCTGGCGTGGGGGCAATCGCGCCGCGGAGAGGGTATGCTTGCTGGCACGAGGGCCACGCATGGCACGCAGACAGCGCATCGATCACGGCTTGGGATCCCGCCTCGACAAGTTCGAGGCCAAGATGCAGTATCTCAAGATAGCCTATGAAAAGTACTTTTCGGGGATCGACCGCATGGAGCCCGCCAGCGAGCGGGACGAGCTGCGCCGCGTAGTGCGCGAGCTGCAGCGCCAGCACTACCCCAATCTGGTGCAGCGTCATCGCTTCCAGATGCTGCGGGCACGCTTCATCAGCATGGACAACTACCTCAACCGCAACCTGTTCATGATCGAGCGGGGCACACATCCCCGCTTCCGCTTTCGCGCCGACCTGGCGGACCGCCGGCGCGGCATGCAGAACAGGGTGTCGGCCTTCGAGCGCCAGCGGATCCGTGAAGAGCAGGCCTACAAGTCCGTCTTCGAGAAATACGTCGAGGCCCGCAGGGCCTGCGGGCAGTCCGGCGATCTGGACTTCGCCCGCGTGCGCGGGGCGCTGGCCAAGCAGGTACGCATGATCAAGAGCCGCTACAAGTGCGACTCCGTCCGCTTCCGCATCCAGGTGGAGGGCGGCCGGGCGCGCTTGAAGGCCGTTCCGCTGCGCCACGTGCGTAGCGCGAGCAGCACGGGTTCATAGCGGCCCAGCCCTTTTGTGGGGCAGCCAGCGAGGCAGGGCCTCCAGCAGCCGGCGGGCCAACCAGCGGGGACGTCCGTAGAAGCGCAGGTACGCTCGGCGGCGGCAGGCTTCCAGCTGGCTCCAGGGCAGCTCGGGGTGCTCGAACCAGTCGCGGGCTGGTCGGTGGATCGAGAATCCATGGCTCAGCGGGCTGCGCATATGGGGCCGCCAGCGCTCGTAGAGCGCGGTGCCCGGCAAGGGCATCGTCAGGGAGAACTTGGCGTAGTCCAGACCAAGGGAGGCGGAGAAACGCAGGGTGGCGCGCAGGCTGCGCTCGGTCTCACCGGGCAGCCCCAGCATGAAGTAGCCCACGGTGGTGATCCCAGCGCGCCGGGCGCCCTGCACGGCCCTGCGAGCCTGGGCCGTGGTCGCTCCCTTGCCGACACCGCGCAGCAGTCGGTCGCTGCCCGACTCGAGACCGAAGGCCACCAGGCGACAGCCGGCCCGCTGGGCGAGCCGGAAGAACGTCTCGTCCAGGTTGCAGACCCGCAGGCCGTTGGTGCAGGTCCACGGCATGCGCAGGTCGCGGCGAATCAGCGCCTCGCAGACGGCCACGGCCCGCGGCAGATCCGTGGCGAAGGAGTCGTCCACCAGGTTGAAGGCCCGGAAGCCGTGGCGCCTGGCGTGCTGCGCATCGTCCACGACCCGCTCGGGAGAGCGCGTGCGAAATTCCCTGCCAAAGACGGATTTGCTGCAGTACAGGCAAGCAGCGCGGCAGCCCCTGGAGGTCTCGAGGTCGGCCACCGGCGTGACAGCTGCCACCAGAGATCGTCGGCGATAGGCCGCCAGGTCGAAGTGCTGCCAGGCGGGGGAGGGGAGCTCGTCCAGGCTCGGGCGCGCTGCGGGTGCTGGGGAGGAACCACCCTGCCAGCTCAGGCCGGGGATGCCTGCGCGGGGGGCGCCGTCCGCCAGGGCGGCCAGGGGGGCCTCTCCTTCGCCTCGCACGGCGATGTCGAAGGAGCCGCTATCGACCGTGTCCTCGGGCATGGCGGAGGCGTGGGTGCCCCCTGCCACGAGGAGAGCGCCGGGACAGGCGCGCTTCGCCGCTGTGGCCAGGCGGCGCGCGGCGGCCAGCTGAGGCGTGCGGAAGCTTATTCCCACCAGGTCCGGAGTCCAGGCGCGCATGGCGGCCTGCGAGTCTGGCATGGAACCCAGCTGGAGGTCCCAGATGCGCACCTGGTGCCCGGCTCGCTCCAGCACGGCGGCCAGCAGCGCCAGGTTGAGCGGAGGCGAGCGAGTGACCGCCACGCCCACGGACACGCCGCGGTAGTAGTCGCCGCAGCCCGGCTCGATCAGCAGCACGCGGGACATGGAGAATCCGCGTCAGGAGGCGGTCGAGCCGGGAGCGGGCGGGGGCGACCAGCTCCAGCGGGCGTACCAGCGCCAGGTGCGGGCCAGCCCTTCCCGCAGCGCGATGCGGGGCTGCCAGCCCAGGTTGCGCAGCCGGCTGGTGTCCAGCCGCTGGTGAGCGAGCTCTCCCTCGGGATCCTGCTCGGGCAGGCTGACCGGGTTGCGGCGGCCCGAAGCCAGCAACAGCTGATCCACCACCTCGCGCACGGTGGCGCATTCGCCGCTGCCCACGTTGAAGACCAACTCGTCCAGCTCGGTGAGCTGGTCCATCAGGAAGAGCGTCGCGTCGGCGGCGTCGTCCACGTGCAGCCACTCGCGACTCATGCTGCCCAGGGAACGCAGCTGCACGGCCTCTCCGCGGGCCAGGCTCATGCAGACGCCGGGGACCAGGCGGTCGGCGTTGAGATCGCCGGGGCCGTAGATGTTGGCGCAGCGGGTGACCAGCACGGGCATGCCGAAGTGCTCCCGGTAGCTGCACGCCAGCATGTCGGCGGCGGCCTTGGACACGTCGTAGGGGTGCCGGGGGAACAGGGGCCCGTCTTCGTGGTAGGGCAGGGGGGCGTCGCCGTAGGCCTTGTCGCTGGAGGCCACCAGGACGGCGTCGGGGCGCTGCGTGGCGCGCCGGCAGGCCTCGAGCAGCTGCCAGGTGCCCTGCATATTGCTCTCGAAGGTGTGCAGGGGATCGGTGTTCGCCTCGGGAACCTGGGACTGCGCTGCCAGGTGAAGCACCTTCTCGGGCTTGTAGCGGGCGATGACGCGGTCGACGCTGGCCAGGTCCGCGCGCACCTCGACGCAGAAATCCGCCAGGTCCTCGGTGTAGAGGCAGGCCCGGGGATTGCGGTCCCGTACCAGGGCGATCACCTTGTCCCCACGGGCCAGCAGCGCACGGATGGCGGCTCCTCCCAGAAAGCCGCAGGCTCCAGTGACCAGCACGGTGGAAGACATTCGGACTCCCTTCGGACTATGAGTGCGGGTGCGCGCCCGTAGCGCGGCTCCAGGAGGACCCGATGGAGATCCACACCTCGATTGTAGCGCTTAGCACCAGCCGCAGTCGCCAGCTGACCGATATCACGGCTGCAGTGCGCCGTGAGCTGCGCCGTGCCGGAGTGCGGGAAGGGCTATGTGCCCTGTACGCCCAGGGGGCTACTTCCGCCCTGATGATTCAGGAAAACGACGACCCCGCTATCGCCGACGACGTGCTGGACTGTCTGGACGGTCTCGTGCCCGCCGGACGCTGGCGTCACGATCGCATCGACGACAACGGCGCGGCGCATATCCAGGCTGGGCTCGTAGGGCCCTCGGAATCGGTGCCCGTCCGCTCGGGCGAGCTGGCCCTGTCCACCTGGCAGAACATCTTCCACTGCGACTTCGACGGGCCCCATCGCCGGCGCCAGGTGCTGGTCACCATCATCGGTCATTGAGCCGGCGTGGCCATTGGCGGTCAACTGGCGGAGAGGGGCGCGAGAGAGTCCGCGGGGTCGGGCGGCGGTCTAAAAAAACTGCCGCTTTGGCAGGTTGGTGGCGGATTCGGATGGCATAATAGCGGGGCGCCCCGCCGGGTGCGCCGTTATCTGTCCAGTACGTGGAAGAGAGCCGTGTCGAGCCATTGAGTTTGGAGGTGATGATGACGGTCCTGCGGACCTTTCCCGGCGAGCAGCTCGTGGATCGACTGTGGCTTCGTCGGGCCGAGCGGCCGAGGATTGGCGTGTCACCTGCTTTCTTCGCACGCTTTGGCTTGGAGGATCCCTGGGCCCTTTCGCAGCACCCGGGCGACGGCTCAGGCTGGTTGAGCTGGCTGGGTGGCAGAGGGCGCCTGGGCCTGGGAACGCTGGGCGCCTTCCAGCGCCTGATGCGCCGGCGGCTGCTGGCCCATATGGGGGCCGGCCTGTTGCATCGCAGCGCTCTGGGACTGGAGCTGTCACCCGAGCTGGCGTCCTGGTGGCGCTTCGCGGGCGAACCCGACGCGCTGCGCGGTCGCGAGCGGCGCTGGTCCGCATTGCGTCGTCTCTGCGGATCCCTGCGTCGCTCGCGCTGGGGTGTGCTGCACGCACCGGGTATGGTCTTCGCGCTGCCCGAGCTCGAAGAGGAAGAAGAAGAGACCTCCGCGGCTGCGCCGTGGCGCTGGCGCCACCGAGCGAAGAGACCCCACGAGAAGACCCGCCACGAGAAGGCCCGCCAAGAGGGGAGGGGCCAGGAAAGAAGGACTCGCCGGCCTGCGCGCTTTGTGGCGCTGTCGCCCAGAGCTGCCCTGCGGACGGCTCCCGCGGAGCAGGCGATCCTGCGCGACCCGCGTTCATCCGCCAGCACCAGCGGCCTGGCGCGCGTGGTCGCCCGGCAGGTGGAGCTGCCTCTGGGCGGCACCACCCTGCGGCGTGCGGCGCGCTTCGCGGCAGCTGGAGCGGGCTCCGTTGTCGCTGCGGCCCCACCCCAAGCCCACAGCGCTGGTGTCGTTGCCGCTGCCCAGCACCTGCTGCCAGGGCCTCCTCGCGCTGGCCTGGTGGCGCATTCCGCAGTGGCCTGGGCCGAGGCTCGGGCGGACGTGGCCGAGGTGCAGCAACACAGCGCCCGGACCTTCCAATCGGCCGCAAGCGCCCCGGAATCGGGTGGACTGGCCGAGCGTCTCGGCCTGTTGCGGCGCACCTCGGGCCCGGTTGGCGCGCGTGCGGCCGCCTTGCCTCCCACTTCCCTGCCTCCCGCTGTGGGTCCACGCCTGCGGCCCGTGCTGCGCTCATCTCCCATGCTGGCCTTCCTCGATATCAGCGAAGTCGAGGAGCAGGTCGACGAGCAACCTGCCAGAGCTGTTCGCCCGCCGCGGGGCAGAGCTGCCCCAGCCCGTCGGCGCCGGCTTGAGGCACCTGCGGGCGAACCACGGCAGGAGCGGGCCGCAACTCCGCCGACCGCTGCCAGGCAGGAGCTGGACCGCGGCGCGGCGATGCGCGCAGAGACGCCCGCCGATGGAACCGTCAGGCGGCCTATGCGGTCGGCGGCGGCCCCGCGCCCCCCGACTCCGGCGGCCGCCGTTCGGGATGCTCCCGGCCGGCCGTCTGCGGAGTCACAGCGCCTGCCAGGACGCTCGGCGCCCGCCGAAGGCGGCCCGCAGGGCATGGCGGCGACGGAAGCGGAACGCCGCCTCGAAGCGGCTCCAGCCGGCGCAGCGCCGGTACGATCCCCCAGCGAAGCGGCGGAACCGGGCAGCGGCACGACAGCGCGACGCGCGGGGCTCGTCTCGCCGCAGCCGCCAGGCCCGCCCTCCCAGGTTCTTGGCGCGCAAGAGCTGCCTCGGGACGTCGCGCCGCTGCGCGCTTCAGCGCGCGTGGCGAAGCTGCTGGGCGACAACCAGCCCAAAGCCGAGTTCCAGCGCAGCTTGCGCCAGCCAGCCATGGGGCTGCGCGAAGCGCCTGGTGCGCCGCCGGTTGCGCGAGCCCGCGAGCGCCTCGGTCTGACGGTCCAGCCCTGGTCCGCGGGCGAGGCGCCTGTCCCGGCGGATGTCGTCGGGCCCGCCCGTGGGCAGAGGCCCGCTGCGGAGCTCGTCGCCCAGGGTGAGCTGGCCAGCATTCCCGCATCCGTGGCCGCAGTCCTGCGGCAGGATCGCGTGCCCGGCCGGCGAGCAGGCCTGACCGGCCCGCAAGACCGCAGCTCGCTGACGCGATCCGCTCCCTGGTTGCAGCAGGGCGTGCGCGCGGCGGAAGCGCGTGCGCTGCATCCCACCAGTCCCTTCCACGCTTCCTCTCCCATGCTGGCCTTCCTGCAGGTGCTCGAAGAAGAACAAGACGACGAAGACCACGAGTCGGCGGAGCAAGAGCCGGGCGGCCCGGGGGTCGGTCCCCTGCGCCGGGAGCCCGTCTCCTCACGCGCGCCGCGGCGGGCCATGGGAACACGCTCTCCCTCCTCGATCGTGCCCCATCCGGTGCCGCGCAGCCTGCCGTCCGTTTCGCCGCGGGCCCGTGTGGCGGATGGTCCGGCGCAGCGGCGAGAGCGCGCGCTGCGACAGGAGCGCGCGCTGCTGCGGGCGACGCGCCGCGCTCCGGGAGTCACCGAAGACCGGGCCCAGCCCCTGTCGCCTGCGCGCGGCCGGCCAGCCATGGATCAAGAGCTGGCACGCCGGCGCGATCCCTGGTTGAGCTACGAGCTGCTCCGGCGTGACGATCTCGAGTCTCGAAAAGAGCAGCTGGCGGATGAACGCGTTCTGCCGAGAGGGCTCCCACCGCAGAGAATTTCGGCTGACGAGGCTCGTCCGGCGTCGCAGCCGGGAGCGCTGACCCCTGCCGAGCCGGCTCGGACAGGTCCCGCGGACCAGCCTGCGCAGCGACCCGCTGGCCATGGGCAGGCGGACAGCGCCAGGCGCCGTCGTGGCGTGCCGGCCTACCAGGGGCGCGTGGGAGAGATCTTGCGCCGTGTCGCCCTGCACGAGCCCCAGCTTCCCAGCGCCGAGTCTGCGGCCCGCCTGCCCAGGGGCTTCCAGCTACGGGCGTCGGCCCGGGCGCTGGCCCGGCTGGCGGAGGTGGAGGCGGGCGGATCCGGCCCGAGCCGCTCCAGCTGGCGGGCAATTCCGCAGATGGCGCTGCCCCAGGCCCCCCTTGAGGCCACGGAGCCCCAGGACTCTCCGGCCCGCGCTGCGTCGCCTTTCCACACCACGGCTCGAGCGACAGGTCGGGTGCCGGTGAGCGCGTCTTCCAAGGCGCCAGCTCGTCGCGCCGGCCCGGCACAGGCTCGCCCACCGGCCCACGGCGCGCTGCCACAGCCCGCTCTGACAAGACAAGCAGGGCTGAGACCGGGCGAGCAGAGGTCCGGGGAGCTGGCCAGCGTGCATGCGCTGGCCCGGCTGGTGGGTCCTCAGCTGGCACGGCAGCTCGTCTCGGCGCTGGGCGACGAGAACTCTCTCGACCCGGCAGGAGCGGTGGCGCAAGCTCTCTCGACCAGGGCCGAAAGCGCTGGATTCGGAAGGCCATCCGCAGCGCTTCCCACGTGGGTGCCGCGGCTGGTGGCCACGCAGTGGCTGCAGGTCCGCGCCCAGCTTCCTGCGTCGGGCATGTCACCGCTGCCAGGGCCGGCCATGCCCGGTCTGCAGCAGCCCTATCCCTGGGCTCCGCTGGCTGGGGGCACCACGGCGCTGCGCCCCTTGCGCGTCGTCGACCCCGCCAGCACGCCCTGGCCCTGGTCGAGCCACGCTGCTGCGGCAGGCACCGTCGTCAGCTTCGCCCCTGCGGCGGCGGGTTCGGCCATGGAGCCGCTGGCGAGCGCTGCCCCGCAGCGCCCTGTCGCGGGGCCAGGGCAGGTTGCGCCACGCCCGCCGATCCTGGGGCGCGTCTTGTCTCGTCTTGGGGGCGCGTCGCTGGCTGGCCGTCCCTTGAGCAGAGCAGCCGCCATGGGTCCGCGCCTGGCAACAAGGAGGGTCGTCGCGCTGCAGCCGGGGCTGAGCCTGACGCCTCTGGCAGAGACCTGGGCCCCGAGCGAGCAGGCCGCGCGCGAGGCGCCCGGCCGGGCTCCAGCGCCAGGCCTGCCGGCCAGTAGGCGGTCGCGTTCGCCCATGCGCTCCGCGGTGCGGGCGCGGCGCAGCGCCATGCCGTCCTCCCCGCTGCGCAGCGCGGGGCTCGCGGCAGGGGGCGCTCCCGAGGTGGAGCGCGCTTCAGGGGCGCCGGACCTGCCGCGGCTCGATGCCATGCTCTCCGAGGCCAGCAACGCCGAGGGGCTAATCAAGGCCCTGGCCCAGGCCAGGGATCCCGGGCAGGTCCTGGGGCTGATCTCCGAGTTCGCTGGCAAAGCTCGCAGCTCCGGGCTGTCCGCCCCCCTCTCTCGCCTGGTGGAGCGCGCGCGGGCCCACGAGGCGGCGCCCGAAAAGGCCAGCCCGGAGGTCCAGGGCAGCTCCTTGCGGGCGCCCCGCGCGGCGCCGGCGGAGAGCGCGCCGGCGGCCGCGTCGGCCACGGTCCGCCAGGTCCAGGGTCACCACCGCATCATGGCGCTGGTCAAGCGGCTGCAGGAGCTGATCCACCTGGTGGATGTGGAGCATCGGCAGACCGAAGCCCGTCAGCAGGTGCGCCTGGCGGAAGATTCCGCCGGCGCCCGTGCCGAGGGCACGCCCGCAGATGGGGAGGGTCAGGCCGCGGATGGCAACCAGGACGTGGACGCCCTGGTCGAAGAGATGGTGAAGATAGTCAACACCGAGTTCGAGAATCGTCGTCTGCGCCGGCCTGAGTCTCCGCAGGACGGGTCGATCTGGTGGTAGGGGCCTGAGCGAGAACGGCGTCCAGGGCTTCCAGCAGCAGCCAGGCAGCCACCGTGGGGCCCAGGATGGAAAAGGCCGCGTCGTCCAGCCCGAAACCCAAGAGCTCAGGGTAGTAGAACACCGCCCAGTCCCACGACCAGATCAGGGCCAGCAGCAGGCCGATGGTGCGCCAGCGCCACGGCGAGGCGTAGCTCGCTCGCCCCACCCACCAGCGCCAGGCCGGTAGGGCGAGCACCAGCGCGTCGTAGTGGTTGGTGTAGACATTTGCGCTGACCGCGAAGAGCAGGCCCACCCCCAGCCTGTGTCCTGCATCGCCAGCAAAGCGCCTGTCGGCCAGCCATAGCTTCAGCAGGGCGGCTCCCAGCAGCAGCGCGCTGCATAGCCAGACGAACCAGAGCCATGGTCCAGGACCCAGGATCCCCCGGGCGAAGCCGTGCACAGTGACGATCTTGAAGGCCGGGTAGTCCGTCAGGACCAGCTGGGAGAAACCCCGCGAGCTGGCCACGAAGGCGCGCCAGAGCCCCAGCCCCAGGGGGAGCGAGGCCAGCAACCAGCCCAGCCCCGCCAAGAGCATCCCCTGCAGCACGCGGCGGTCCACGAGCAGCGTCAGCAGGGCGAAGGGCAAGGCCCAGTTGGGCTTCAACCAGAGCAGCCCGAGGAGCAAGCCAGCCCCCAGGGGGCGGTCAGCGCGCCAGAGCCGCATGGCGCCGACCGCCGTCAGCAGCAGCAAGGCGCTGCTCTGCCCGATGACGAGCACCGAGCAGAAGGGGGCGCAGCCAGCCAGAGCGGCCGCTATCAGGTGCCAGCGGCGGACGGTGCCCGGTTCCAGTCCGGGAGCGGTCAGCAGCAGCCAGAGCGCCAACCCAGCAGCCAACAGCTCCACGGCCACCAAGGCCGCGTAGCTCGTCAAGGGAGGCAGCAGAGCGGGCAGGGCCGCCAGGTAGAGCCCAAATGGGGGGTAGAGCCAGTGGTTGTCGGCTGCCACGAAGCTCTGGGAGTACACCAGCTCCCAGTCCCCGGCCAGGAAGCGCTCGCCGGCCAGACGCAGGCAGAACCAGTCCGTCTCGGGCACATGCCCCGTCCCCACGCGTCCCAGCAGCCAGATGAACGGAATGGCGGCGTGCAGCGCGAAGACCGCGAAGAGCAAGTGCCGCAGCCCTCGCGCAGCCAGGGGGACGGGTGTCCTCAGTCCTCCCATGGCGGGCGCCCCCGCTTGATGTGCCAGATTCCCCTGGCGAACTCCGCCAGCGTGTGCCCGCTGACCTTGCTGCGGCCCTCACGACGCGGGTGCATCACGGCAGGCACCGAGGTGATGGGCATGCGCGCCTGCTCTGCGCCCAGCATCACCTCCAGATCGAGCAGCCAGCCGCGGCTGCGGGGTGCCAGCCGAGCCAGGGCCTGGCGGGTGAAGACCTTGGGACAGCCGTTGAGGTCGGGCTGACGCAGTCCCAAGCCGACGCGGGCCAGGCCGTTGTAGGCGCTGCTGACCGCCAGGCGTTGCAGGCCATCCCGCCGACGCACGCGGCGTGCCTTGACGCAGGCGTGCTGGCCCGTGGCCATGCGCTGGCAGACCTGCACCACCACCTCGGGCTTCACCTGGCCATCCCCCCAGTGCCAGCCCAGCCAGGGCGTCCGCAGCTGGGCCAGCCCAGCCAGGATGCCGCCGCCGTAACCCGCGTTGTCAGCCAGGTGCAGAGCTCGGGCGCTGGGGAGCGCTCGGGCCAGGTCATCCACGATGGCGCCCGTTCCGTCTCGCGATCCATTGTCCACCAGCAGCAGCTGGTGCGGAATGCCCGCCACCTCGAGGGAGCGTACGAGGGAGCGCGTCACCCGGGCGCAGCTCCGAGCCTCGTTCAACAGCGGGATGACCAGCCCGAGCTCTTTCATCTGATGAGAGCTAACCCAGCAGAGACTGCTGCCGCAGCGCGCTGATGGTTCCCCAGCGGCTCCGTACGAAGCTGGGCAGCGCCTGGCCGCGGTCGAGCAGGTCCTTCAAGAAGGCTCGAGTGACCGGATCCGAGGGGTAGCCGCTGCCCACCTCGCCCAGCTGGACGATCTCTGCGTCGCGGCGCTGCTTGGCGAAGACCGAGGCTGCGCTGACCACGCGGTAGTTGAGGTCGGCCTTGGGCTCTACCACCAGGTCAGGCTGATAGCTGAGGCGCGCCCGCAGGCGCTGCACGAACCCGGGAATGCCCCTGGGGTGGGTGGGGGCGTCGATCCAGACGCAGGCCGGCTGGCCGTCCTCGATCAGCTGCACCATGGCGTCGAGCTCGAGCTGGTTGAGGTTGTCCGCATCGATCTGCGCGGCCGAGACCAGCACCAGCCGCTCACGGCCCAGCTGGCGCAGCAGGGGCAGCAAGGCCTGGCGGCGCTTGGCGCTGAGCTTCTTCGAGTCGGTCACGCCTGTCGCCGCCAGCGCCTCCATTCTGTCGGGAAGCGTGGCGAACGCTCCTATGACCATGGGCCCCAGCACAGAGCCACGCCCGGCCTCGTCAATGCCCATCCATTCCACGGTACACCTCTTCTCCTCAAGCACACGTCGCCTATCACTCCCAGGGCGAGGTGACGTTATGTTCTCTGACCTCGGGCGGCGATCCGCTCCAGCAGGTTTTCTCCGGCATCCTCGTATTGCAGACCATGGGAGGTTCGATGGGCTCCTTCTCTCGCCGGCTGAAGGACAGTATCGTCAAGTTGGGCCAGCAGGGCGCCCCCGATCCCGCTCCCCCCAAGGACGCAGAATGGCCCTCGGACGAAGTGGTCGAGCTGCTGGTGCCGCTGGACGACACGCCCACCTCCATGCTTCAGCGCAGCGCCCTGGGTCATCAGAACACCACGGTGGAGTGGGTTCCAGGCGAGTCCGGCGGGAAGGTGGAGGTGCGCTACCCCGTGGCCCGCGTCGTGGCTGGGCCCGACCTGGGCGGCTTTGTGCAGCTCTTCGAGAACATCGATTTGACGGTGGGTCGGGATCCCAATTGCGACCTGGTGCTGGAGGATCCCAGCGTCAGCCGCCGGCACGCCCGCCTGCGCTTTCTGCCCGATGAGCGCTGCGAGGTGCAGGACTTGGATTCCACCAACGGGGTGCGCCTTGGCAGCCGCTTCATCGAGCAGGTCGTCGTGGAGGCCGGGGCCAAGATACGCGTTGGCAATGTCTCGCTGCAGGTGGACATGATGGGCCTGCCCGAGGTGGAGCACCTGAAGCGCGTCGGCGAGCGCCTGCGCATGGCCCAGAATCGGGATCGTCTCACGGGCCTGCCCGATCGCGCTTTTCTGGAGGACGCGCTCCCCAAGATGGTGGCCGAGTGTCAGGGCAAGGGGCGCCCGATCAGCGCCGCCTTCCTCGATATCGATCACTTCAAGAAGGTGAACGACAGTTTCGGCCACGCAATAGGTGATGCCGTGCTCAAGCAGGTGGCGCGCATCGCCCTGCACGCCTGTCGCCAGCACGATGTCTGGATCCGCTACGGCGGCGAGGAGTTCGTGCTCTTCATGCCCGATACCGACGAAGAAGGCGCCATGGTCGTGGCCGAGCGTGTGCGTGACGCCTTCCTGCTCTACGACTGGGAGTGCACCCAGAAGGGGCTCTCGGTGACCGCCTCCCTGGGCCTGGCGCTACTGGGCGAGGGAGAGAGCATCGACGCCTGGC
Organism: uncultured Enterobacterales bacterium; assembly: GCA_964454135.1. Taxonomy (GTDB): domain Bacteria; phylum Myxococcota_A; class UBA796; order UBA796; family JAFGLY01; genus CAYVQL01. The sequence goes on from CAYVQL010000053.1 coordinate 21,169, forward strand.
TGCAGCGGGCCGACCAGGCGCTCTACCGCGCCAAGCATGCGGGGCGGAATCGCGTGGAGCGGTAGTTGCGCGTCAAAGCCGCCGGATGTCCACGAAGCGGTTCTGGTCGTCGAAGCGGATGGCGAAGCGGCCGCTGATGCCCTCGGGTGTGACGAAGCGCTGCAGCACCGAGGCCGGGAACTGTACGCGCAGACCGTTGTCCGCCGTGACGATCACGCTGCGGGCGGATCCCCGGTAGTAGGCCAGGTAGTCGTCGGCGTGGATGCGCAGCGAGAAGCGCAGCTCCCTCATGACCTGGTCTGCTCCAGGATGGGGGTGATGGGCTGCACGAAGCGCCGGCACATGCCCTCCACCAGCCCGCGCAGCCCGGCGTCCTGGGCCACGGCTGGCACGGCCGTCGCGGCGGCGCGCCGGCGCTCCAGCTCGTCCAGGGCGAAGGTCAGCGAGCCGCAGTCGCGAAAGAGCTGCGCGGCGTCCTCCACTTGCTGGACGGTGGTGCTGGCGCGGGGCGCGTCCAGCAGCGCCACGAGTGCTTCCGCCTGGGCGGGAGTCGCGTGGGCCAGGGCATGGACCACCAGCGCGCTGCGCTTTCCCTCGCCGATGTCGCTGCCCCGCTGCTGGCGGCCCTTGGATCCGTACAGGTCGAGCACGTCGTCCTGGATCTGGAAGAGCACGCCCATGTGGCGGGCGGCCTCGGCCAGGCCGTCGACCGTGGACTGCGGCGCAGCGCAGAGCTGGGCGGCCCCGGCCATGGGCAGCGAGAAGAGGCCCGAGGTCTTGCCCTCCACCATGAGGAAGTAGTCGTCCAGGCTGGGGCGGGCCTTGCGCTTGAGCGAAAACTCCCTCTCCTGGCCGTCGATCACGCGCAAGGTCTCGCGCAGCAGGCGCTCGCTGACCTGCACGATGGCGCTGGGTTCCATGTCCAGGCGCTGCAGCAGCAGCAGCGCGTAGTAGAACATGGCGTCGCCCAGGTTGATGGCCTGGGGCACGCCGAACTGGCTCCAGACCGTGGGGTGGCCTCGGCGGGTGTCGTCGCCGTCCTGCAGGTCGTCGTGCACCAGGGTGGCGTTGTGCAGCATCTCGCAGGCCGCGCCGAAGGGCAGCAGGGGCTCCGGATCCTTGCCCAGCGCCTCGGCGGTCAGCAGGGGCAGCAGGGCGCGCAGGCGCTTGCCGCCGGTGCCCAGGTGGTAGTCGCACATCTGCTGCAGGCTGGAGCCAGGCGTGCTCCGCAGGCAGACTTGTTCTAGAAGGCCCGTGATGGGGGGCAGCCAGGCTTGGCTGGCGCGTTGGAAGCGCGTGGAGAAATCCATGCCAGGGGCTCCGGGGAGGCGTGTCAATCCGGGTTGTTGCCGGACGCGTCCCTGCCCGGCAGCAGCTGGCGGGTGTTGCGCAGGGCGCGGACCAGGTGGTTCAGGGCCGGCTCGGGCAGCCGTGCGGCGCGGACCACAAGGCGGGCCAACAGCTCGTAGAGCTCGGCGATGTCCAGGACACGCTGCAGGCGCGCGTCGAACCAGGTCGGCTCGCCCGCCCTCAGCTCGCCTCCCAGCCCGCTGCGCCGCGCCGCGAGCACCGTATCGCGCAGGGCGTGCACCGCCTCCAGGTCTCGCCGGGTCAGGATGGTGGCCACGGTGCGCAGCAGGCGGCGCTCGGCCTCGTAGCAGGCGCGGCGCCTTCCCGGCTGGGCGATCACGCGGACGGCGCCGGTGCGTTCCAGCTCCGTCAGCGAGGAGCTGATCAGCCCGGAGGAGAGCCCCAGCAGGGAGGCCAGCTCGCCCTGGTCCAGCGGTCGTGGCGTGAAGTAGAGCGTGGCCCAGATCCGCCCCAGGTTGCGCCTGAAGCCGAAGTGGAAGAAGAAGGCACCGAACTGCTCACGCAGCTGCTGCAGCTCCGGTCGCTCGTGCCACGCTGCCAGGTCCCGCTGCACTGCGCCAAACCGCTCTTGGATAGGGGAAAGGGGCTGGCCCCATAGCCCCTTGCGCGGCAAGTGCAAGGCCGTGGCCCGGACGGCGACCGTGGTTGCAGGCTACTCTTCGGGCTCCAGCACGCCCAGGAAGAGCGGGGCTGGGTTGGGGCAGGTGCTGCAGCGCAGCGCCAGGATCCAGGTGCCGCTCTCTTCGAAGCCGGCAAAGGCCTTGCCGTCCGCGTCCACCGCCTCCTCCAGCGCGAACTCGCCCAGGCCCTCCACGTCGGCCTCGTAGATCTCCTCGCCGATGGTCAGCAGGTTGAAGAACTGGTCCTCGAGCTCGCTGGTGGAGAGCGAGTAGCGGGCCAGCATCAGCTGGTCGATGTTGGACAGCTCGAGCTCGTTGCCCTGGCCGTCGGTGGTCAGCCCCATCCAGTTCACCTCGTAGGCCTTGGCCTTGTCCACCGGGATGGTGCTCCCAGCGCCCAGGTCGGGGAAGAACTCCAGGCTGCCCGAGTCGTTGTCCAGGTAGATGGTGGTCTCGGGCGCGCCCTTGGTGGGCTCGACGAAGGTGAACATGCGGTACTCGTAGAGCCCGGTCAGCGCGCTGAGCAGGTAGGTGCCCCAGCCCTCGCAGAACTCGGTCTCGTAGGGGATGGGGGTGCCCACGAAGTCGAAATCCGCGATCTCGCAGCTGGTCTCGCCGCCCGTGGGCTCGTAGTCCACGTAGCCGGTGATCTCGAACTGGGGCAGGGTGTTGTCAGCCAGCTTCCGCAACACCTCTTCCTGGGTCAGCTCGCCGAAGCGCACCAGGCGCAGGGTGTCGACGTCCGTGGTGGGATCGAGCTCGTGCCCTTGCAGATCCTCGGTCAGGTTCGACCAGTCCACCGGTGAGGTCTCGCAGTTGGGTACCTGCGTGCTTCCAGCGTCCATGGTGGTCTCGAAGTAGTAGTTCTGGGAGTCTTCGAGCTCGATCGTGAAGGTGCCGCAGCCCAGCGCCGAGAGCAGGGGCAGGCAGAGAAGGGACGGGAAATGCGACTTGATTGGGCTGGTTCGCACGGTGGATGACCTTCGGAGTGAGTTCGGCACCCCCATACCATCGGCGCCGCGAAGGGGCACCCCGGGGGCGGGACGGGCGGCGCACATGGTTTCGCGACGACGGGCGGACGTCAAGCGACTTCTCCTGGCGGATCCGACCGGACTGTGGCGGCCTGCGCTTGGCTGGCGCGTGGCGCATTGGTTACGGACCGGCGCTGCAGGAGGAAAGCCCATGATGTCCCGAAGCCTCGCTCTGTCCGCTCTCTGCCTGATGGGGGGCTGCAAGGCGCCCCCGGAGGCGCCCCAGGAGCTGGACGAGCTCTCGGCCTTCCTCTTCGCCAACTTCGAGACCGACGAAGAGGGCCTGCTGGAGGCCGGCATGTACAATATGCAGGATTTCTTCGGCGGCGTGGATATGACCGCCGGCGACGCGGATCGCGCTTACAGCCTGGACAACCTCACGGAAGAGGATCTGGCTGGGGTGGACTATCCCGACGGCGTGGATCCGGCGGATTGCCTGGCTATCGGCCTGGTGGCCAGTTCTCTCTACTCACCGGCGCAGCACGGGAAAGTGATCATCCTGGAGGACCAGACCGTGGTGGAGCCCTATTCCCAGGAGAAGTACAAGCGCATCTTCCTGGATCCCACCGATCCCTCCTGCTTCCCCGGCCAGGCCTGCGACCTGCTGCGCACCAACAACAAGATCATCAAGGACTCGCTGGACATCGAGTACCAGATGATCAAGGACTTCCGCTGGGTCGAGCTGGCCATGGAGGGCGAGGGTCTGGGGCAGTGGGGCGTGCTGGCGCGCACATGGATCGAGGCGCCGGGCGTGGCCGAGGACGGCGACAGCATCGATCAGTCCTACAGCATCGACGTCTTTTTGCCCGTGGGCAGCGGCGCCTACCGCTACATGGCGCTCTGGTCCGAGAGCCAGACCTCATTCGACGATCCGGACACCGTCCTGACCCTGACCAGGGTGGGTATCAGCGCCATCTTCGAGGCTACGGACGAGTGGTTGGAGGAGAACCTCTAGCCCCCGAGCAGCCCCCTCTTCAGCCCCTTGGAGGGGGGATCGTCGCCGATGTAGAGGGTCCAGACGGCGCGCATGAAGTCGGCGCCGGGGATGGTGTCCTTCACCTGGCCCCGCAGGGTGATGGTCAGCCCCTGGCCCGGCACGTAGTCCAGCACGCAGCTCTCGCCGGCGTGCACGTCCTCCATCACGGCGTAGAGGCGTTCCGCCCGATCCCCCATGCTCTTGGCTTCGGGGTTGCGCTCCAGGCCCTCGCGGAAGGTGTCGATCATCTGCTCGCGGGTGACCTCTTTGTAGATGAAGTGCATGGCCATGCGCTTGGGCACGTCGGCCTGGATGGCCTCGCTGGCCGAGCTGGTGGGCGTGGGCAGGTACATGCCACCCACGTAGATGTCGATGAAGATGTACTCCCGCAGCCCCATGCCGTTCAGCTGCAGGGTCTGGCCCCCCAGCTGGATGCTGTCCGGCAGGCTGATGCCGGCCAGCTCGGCTGCCTGGAGGTTCACGGAGAGCAGGAGCGACAGCAGGATGGGGAACATGGAAACCTCGTGGGACGGGCTGCTGGAGATCACATACCCGTAGGGTGATCCAGGAACACCCAGGGCAGGCCGAACTCCTCCTCGATTCTAGATGCCAGAGCCTTGACCCCCAGGGTCTCGGTGGCGTAGTGGCCGCAGTAGAAGGCGTTCAAGTTCCCCTCTTCTGCCTGGAAGTAGCTGCTGTGCGGGCCCTCGCCCGTGATCAGGGCGTCGTAGCCCTGGTCGCTGGCCTGCTCCAGCATGGACGCGCCTCCGCCCGAGACCAGGGCGACGCGCCGGATGGGGTCGGGTCCGAAGGCCAACAGGCGGGGTGGTGAGCCCAAGAGGGCCCGCAGGCGCTGGGCCAGCTGCGCCGGTGACGTGGCGGAGATGGAGCCGCCGAAGCCCACCTCGACGCCCTTGTACAGGCCGAAGGCGTGGCGGTCCTGCAGGCGCAGCAGGCGCGCCAGCACGGCGTTGTTGCCCAGCGTGGGGTGGGCGTCCAGGGGAAGGTGGCTGGCGTAGAGGTTGACCTCCTGGCGCAGCAGGCTGCGGATGCGGCGCCCGTGACTGCCCGTGATGGTCTGGCAGCGGCCCCAGAACAGGCCGTGGTGTACCAGGAGCATGCCGGCGCCGGCGTCCGCCGCCGCGTCGATGGTGGCTTGACAGGCGTCCACGGCCACGGCCAGCTTGCTGACCTCGGCGCGGCCTTCGACCTGCAGGCCGTTGAGGGACTGGTCCGAGATGTCGGCTGTGCGCAGGGTCTCGTCCAGCCAGTCCGTCAGCGTCTTGCGATCCATGGGGCGACCTCCGTGGGGGGTGGGGTACAGGGAACATCCTGGGGGGGATCGCGCCAGTGGGAGAGGCCGTGGTCAGGGGCCGCCTACTCCCACCCCAACACCCCATCCTCTCCCACGCGCACCCCCGTCTGCGAGAAATCCGCCTCCGACAGCTCGCGCACGTGCCGCAGCCCCAGCCCGCTGGCATCGGGCCTGGGCCGGCCCGAGCTGTCCAGCGCCACGGGATGCAGCTTCGCGGCGCGCAGCACGCCATTGGCTGCCAGCTCCACCTCCAGGATCACCGTTGTCCCCCCGGAGCCACCCCGCGTGCCGAACTGCTTGTAGCCGCAGAAGTTGCCCAGGCTGTAGGCTACCAAGCGCCCGCGATAGACCTCCATGGCGCGCAGCACGTGGGGCCCGTGCCCCAGCACCAGGTCGGCCCCTGCGTCCACAGCTGCCCGCGCCAGGGCCTTCACATCGCCCCGCTGCTCGCCCCAGGCCACCTCTGGCTTGCCGGGCACGTGTCGCGCCTTGCCGCCCTCGGCGCCCCCGTGGAAGCTCAGGATCACCAGGTCGCTCCTGCTCGCCTCGAGCGCGATGGCCTGGGCCACCTCGTCAATGTCGTTGACGTTCAGGCAGCAGGAGCTCGTGGCTGCGGCCAACAGCGAGATGCTGATGCCATTCGCCTCGAGCCGCGCCACGTCGCCGAAGCGCCCGGCGTGGGCGATGCCCGCCGCGTCCAGCGTGGCCATGGTGGCCTCCTGGCCAGCCGTACCCAGGTCCATGGCGTGGTTGTTGGCCAGCGAGACCACATCGACGCCCAGGCCCGAGAGCGCCGCCACGTAGCGGCTAGGGGTGCGGAAGGCGTAGCAGGCCGTGCTGTCGGGGCGGCACTTGGTGCTCGGCAGATCGTCCGCCAGGGGGCCTTCCAGGTTCAGAAAAGCCAGATCCGCCGCGCGGAAGATGTCTTGGCAACCTGTGAAGAGATCCTCGCCATGGCCGGGCGCCAGGCCCGCTGGGCCTTTGCGCAGCTCCGATCCCATCATGGTGTCCCCGGCCGCCACGATGCGCAGGCTGGCACCCTGGGCCAGCTCGTCCACCACCAGGTCCGACAGCTGCGCACCGGCGGTAGCCTGCCGTGCTCGGGCGCTGGCCAGCCAATGCGCCAGCTCTTCGCGACGGGGATCGATCTGCTGTACGCGCTCCCAGGCTCGAACCGTGCAGGCCAGATCCTCCAGGCGCCAGCAAGCCCACCCCAGCTCCCAGTGGGAATTAGAAGAATTAGGATTTATTTTTGTTGCGGCGATCAGGAGTCGACGGGCGTCATCAAAGCGGCTTTCGAGCAGGGCATCCACGCCTTGATGGTACGCGTCGGGCTCGGTAGGGGACTCTGCGGCTTGGACTGCGGGGTAGTGAAAAGCAAGGAAAAAGGACAAGAACAGGGGCATTGGATTGTCTCTGGCCAGGTGGGCGCGGTCGGTAGCTGACGCTGCTCCGAGGAGGCTTGGCAGTTGTCTGACGCTTCTTGAGCTGTCGCCGTTCGATGAGGACCTCAGGTCTCACCGCAGGGCGCGGCTGCCGGCACCTATGTTACGATATTCTCTGCTTTCCATTCGCTGGACATCACTTCGACTATATGAGGCTTGACGATGAGCGCTCAGAAGCACTTCGCCGGGAAGATACGGCCTGCCGATCTTCCAGCTCCGCCCCAGGCGGCGCTGGGCATCGTCAAGGCCTGCCGCGATCCTGACATCGGGGCCCAGATGCTCTCCAGCATCGTGACCCAGGATCCGCGCCTTTCCGTTGAAGTATTGCGTACGGTCAACTCGGCGTTTTTTGGCCTGGACCGCAAGGTGCGCAGCGCAAATCAGGCCGTGGCTGTGCTGGGGAATCGGGCGCTGCGCAATATCGCGCTCTGCTTTGCGGTGCGCGATGCTACGCGGGCGGAAGCTCTCAAGGGCTTCAACGTCGCGGATTTCTGGGAGGACGCCCTGCGGCGTGGCATCGCGGCGCGCGGCCTGGCCGAGATCCTGGAGGTCGACGAAGAGGAGGCCTTCACCCTGGGCCTGCTGCAGGAGTTCGGTATCCTGGTGATGCTGCACGTCAATCCCAGCAAGGTCGGTGTCTGGAACATCATCCGCGGGGCCGATCCCAGCTCACGCCTGGGCATCGAGCACGAGAATTTCGGAACGTCGCACATCCACGTGGGCTGGATGTTGGCCGAGTCCTGGGAGCTGCCCGAGGAGATCGGCGTCGCCATCGCCAACCACCACCAGGACACCCCCACCGGCCTGGGCTACGCGACCCAGCGTATGTGCCAGCTGGCGCGCGGCGCGGAGCTGGTCTCCGGCGTCTTCACCTGCAGTGACACGCGGTCAGCGCTGCAGCTCTGCCACCAGCAGCTCGGCGAACCTCCCTTCCAGATGGCCCAGGACGAGGTCGATGATCTCCTGCGCAGCATCCCCAGCGCCGTGAGCAAGGTGAGCACCACGCTGGGTCTGGGTGTCAAGGAACAGCCCGCCTTCCAGTCGCTGCTGCAGGTGGCGAATCGCCAGCTGGTGGAGGAGAACCTCTCCTACCAGGAGCTCACCTGGAAGCTGCAGCGCACCCTGGAAGAAAAAGAGAAGCTCTACCACGCCCTGGAACAGGCCAACGCCCGCCTGGAGCAGCTGGCCTACTTCGACCCGCTCACGGGCTTGTCGAACCGGCGCCACTTCGAAGACGGCTTCCTGTGTGAGATCCATCGCCACAGCCGCACCGGCCGCCCTCTCTCTCTGATCGTGGTGGACATCGACAAGTTCAAGACGGTCAACGACACCTACGGCCACCCCTTCGGCGACGTCGTGCTCTGCGCCATCGCCGCCGTGCTCGAGGGTGGCTTGCGCAAGGCCGACATCAAGGCCCGCGTCGGTGGCGACGAGATGTACATCCTCTTGCCAGAGACCATAGGGCAGAAGGGGCAGATGGTGGCGGAGAAGATCCGTGCGGCCATCGAGGGGCTCGAGCTGACCATCGACGACCAGCGGGTGGTGGTCACCTGCTCCTTCGGGGGGACCTCCTGGGCAGGCCGGATAGACTCCGCCGAGGGCGCCGCCCAGTTGGCCGAGGTCATCATCAAGACCGCCGACAACGCGCTGTACGAGACCAAGCGCCAAGGGCGGAACTGCGTGTTCTGGGTGGACTTCGACGATCCCGAAGAGGACTCGGAAGAGTACGACTACGACTACTGACGCCTCGACCCCAGGCGCCCTACCACCAGAAGCCGCGCTTTGGCTCCTGCATGCCGCGGGCCTTGCGCACGTGGGCCAGGTAGGGATTGCTGCGCAGCTCGTCCGCCAGCGTGGTGCCCGGACCATGGCCGCAGTGCACCTGCAGCGTCTCAGGCAGCTCCATCAGGCGTGCCAGGCTGCGGTTCATGGTCGAGTGGTCGCCCAGGGGCAGATCCACGCGGCCGATGCTGCCCGCGAACAGGGTGTCGCCGACGAAGATGTGGTCCTGGATGCGGAAGCAGCCTTGTCCCGGAGAGTGCCCGGGGGTGGAGATGAACTGGAAATCCATCCCCTCCACCTGGAACTCGTCGCCGTCCTTCAGCCAGTGATCGATGCGACCGCAGGGCCGGTTGAGGGATGGCATGCCGAACCAGTTGCCCTGGGAGGGCAGGGTCTCGAACAAGGGGCGCTCGAGCTCGGGCAGCCAGGTCGGCGCGTCGAAGCTCTTCTGCAGCTCCACCAGGCCGCCGGCGTGATCCACGTGGGCGTGGGTGATCAAGATGCCGGCCAGCCTGGGCACGGGCTCCATCGACTGCAGGTGGCGCACCAGGTCGGCGCCCTCGCCCACATCGATGATGACCGATGCCTGGCTGTCGGGGTCGGTGACGAGAAAGCAGTTGGCCTGGAACTGGCCTACGACGAGGGTGCGAATCTGCATGGCGCGCTCTGGGGCTCGGGGGAGCGTCGATCTACCAGGACGCCAGGAAGCGATCCACCTCTTCTCTCTCCAACAGGCCCAGGGACAGCTCCAGGCAGTGGCTGCAGACCTCGACGCCGTTGTAGTGGTAGGTGCCTCGAACCTCGAAAGCGCTGCGGCCGCAGAGCTGGCAGCGTGCGTCGTCGCTGGCCGGGAGCTGACCGCGATGGCGGCCGATGTGGATCACGCAGTGGTCGCAGAGCACGGCGTGACCGCCGGCCATCAGGTGGTGGGCTTCGTTGGACTTGCGACCGCAGGCGGTGCAGTGGGCGGACTCGCCGTGGCCCAGCGCGTGGGGCTGGGGTGCCTCTTGGGGGGGCACCAGCTGGGCCAGGGCCTGCTGGACCGCACCGGCGCAGCCGGCTGTGGCGGCGGCGCTCTGCAGCTGAGCGACGGCGTCCGGATCGCCGTGAGAAGCCAGCCCGATGCGGGCCACCACCGCCATCTCGGGATCGGCGGTCTCAGCCCATCGAACGAGCAGGTTGCGGCCGGAGCGGCTGCGACGGCGCGCGATGGCCAGCAGCAGCAGGGCCTGGTAGGCGCGCGCTTCGCGGCGAGAGCGTTCCACGTTGGCGCGATGGGCCGCGATGTCGTTGGCGGGGCCATAGCGGTTGACGGCTTCGCGCTTGAGGTCTTCTTCGCCCACGGCCAGGCCGCGGGTGAGCACGGGCTCCGGCAGCAGCAGGGCCGTGGCGTAGGCTTGTTGACCCAGGCCCGTGCTGAAGTGGCGGCCCGGATCGCGCAGCTTGAGGGCCACGTCGTCGGCGGCCTGGCTGGCTGCCAGGGAGCTCGCCGCTTCCCAGAGCGTGAAGCGTATGGGCTCGGCCCGCGTGCGCTGGATGGCTGAGAGGATGATGCCCGTGCTGCTGGGCCCCACGGCGCGCAGTTCTTCGAGCAGCAGCTCGATGCGTGCCCGGGTGGCGTTGCGAGGATCGCGCCCATTGGCCGGAGGCAGGCGGTCGAAGACGCCTACCTCGGTGTGCAGCGCCTGGGACAGCCAGTTGACGTCTCCCCCCAGACGCCTGACGCGCACCAGCTCCAGGTAGGAGGCCAGGTGGTGGGGGACGTCTTTCAGGTTGACCCGCAGGATGCGGAGTGCTTCCTGGGGATCGCCCTCTTCGAGCACGGTGCAGGCCAGGGTGTAGCGGGCTTCGATATTGTCGGGATCGAGCAGGATGGCCTGGTTGCAGGATTCCCGCGCCCGGGAGAGCTCGTTCAGCTGCAGGTAGGCCCGAGCCATGGTGGCGTGGGCACCGGCGTCATGGGCGTTGTCGGACAGGTAGGTGCGCAGGTGGTGGATGGCGTTCTTGTACTTGCCCAGGCCATAGGCCACCTGACCCAGGTGATAACGGGCGCGGTAGCGGAAGCGCGGGTGCTCGCGCAGGCGCTGGAAGAGCTTCTCCGCTTCGGCGTAGCGGCCGGTACGCAGGCAGGTGTCGCCCAGCTCGCGCACGGCCACGGCCTGCAGGTCGCGGTTGATGTGGCCCTTGAGGGAGCAGACCAGGTGAAACTGGGCTCGCTCCAACAGACGACGCGGGTGACCCAGCTGCCGTGCCCGCTCCAGCAGCGTGCGCCCCAGGTAGAAGTGGGCTTCCCATGAGTCGGGATCCAGGCGGCAGGCCTGCTCCAGGTGACCGATGGCCCGATGGCGCTGGCCCTCGACGCGATGCAGGGCGCCCAGCGCCAGGTGCAGGTCGGGACGCTCCGGGCTGCGGCGCAAGGCCTCGTCCAGGTAGGAGCGGGCGCCCTCGGGGCGGTTCATACCGATCAAGGCCGTACCTGCCAGGATCAGGGCCTCGCCGTTGAGGGCGTCTTCCTTCAGCACGCGCTGGATCTCGCGCAGGGCCAAGGAGCAGTGCTGTTCGCCGCCGCCGTGGAAGATGCCCTTGGAGATCAGCGCGCGACCGTAGGAGAGCCGGACGGCCGGATCATCAGGTTTTTCGCGGGACTCCGCCTCCAGGCGGCCGATGAGCCAGTCGAGCTTCTGGTGGGGATACATGGAGCGGGGTGCCTTCGGGCCAGAGGGAGCGCTCATGGGTCGTGGCCGGCTGTCGCTGCCAGGCGGGAGACCGTCCACCCGTGCCGGGAGCCAGACCGGGGACCAGAGTGACAGAGGATTGAAACTGTCGTATCCTTTATGCAGCTATCCCAGGAGGGTCCATGCGCTCGGGGGCTTCAGCCATATGGAGCGATACGGATGCGGCGGTGGGATCAGGACGCACCAGCAGCGCCCGACTGGGGCGGCGGTTCCGCGGCGGCGAGGCCCCAGTCCCCATCTTGCGCGGGACGGACCCACGGGTCTGTGGCCAAGATGACCGCTTGCTCAGCCGGATCTCGCCCTTCTCCGCGCGGAGTCATCTTGCCTCGTCGGGGTCTCAAACGTGGCATGATTCTTGCGACGTTCTCCACCGTCCTTGGACGGAGCTGGCCGTGATCTTCAAGAAAACCGCACCCCCCCGCGGGCCCTCTCGAGCGGGTCAATCGACCGTCGAGTACATGCTCGTCATCTCTGTGCTGGTGCTCGCCATGTACGCTGCGGCGCAGGCCCTGGTTCCCGAGTGGAAATCGGGGCTGGAGACCATGTCCGGAAACGTGCAGCAGATGGCCAGCGATGGCTACGTGGGAGGTTCGTGATGCGGCTCCCCATCCAAAGACCCAGGAGCGGCCAGGGCACGGTGGAGTACATGCTCGTGATCTCGGTGATCGTCATCGCCATGGTCGCCGCTTTGTGGGCTTTCGCGCCGGATTGGATCCAGGGCATGAGCAGCCTGGCCGACCGCGCCGAGACGGTCTACACCCGGGGCACAATCGCCAACTGATCCTGGCGCCCGGCCACCGATGAGGCCGCGCTCGCGGGGTTGACTGTTGGCGGCCAGGCTGGTCGCCTGCTGTTAGTTGGCGGCATGGATTCCTCCCTGGCCGTTCTGCGCCGCGAGGCCGCGCTCAAGGCGCTGGTGCCGCTCTTCTTCCTCTCTGGCGCCACCTCGTTGGTCTACGAGACCCTCTGGAGCCGCAGCCTGCACCTGGTCTTCGGCACCAGCCAGGTGGCCATCGCCACCGTGCTGGCGGCTTTCATGGGGGGGCTGTCCCTGGGCGGCTTGCTGATGGCCCGCTACGCCGACCGCGTGCGTCGCCCCTTGCTGGTCTACGGCGTGCTGGAGGGTGTGATCGGGCTCTACGCCCTGCTCTTCGATCCGCTGGTCGCGGCTATGGCGCCCTTGTACCAGGGCTTCTGGCTGGCCTTCGAGCCCAGCCCGCTGGTGTTCTCGGCCTTCCAGGCCGCGCTCGTGGGCACCATGCTGCTGGTCCCCACCAGCTGCATGGGGGCCACCCTGCCGCTGCTGGCGCGCTTCGTCACCACCCACCTGGACCTGGCCGGTCGCCGGGTGGGGCTGCTCTACGGCGTCAACACGGCTGGCGCCGTCTTCGGCACTTTCCTGGCGGGCTTCGTCCTGCTGCCCGGCTGGGGGTTGTCGCGCACCACCTGGGCGGCGGCCATCGCCAACCTGGCTCTGATGGGCGCGGCGGTGCTGCTCTCGCGCCAGGCCGACGGGGCAACGCCTCCCGTGGTGGAGCACGAAGAGACCGAGATCCCGGCCAGACCGCAGCGGGCGCTGCTGCTCGTGGCGGCCTTGGCGGGCTTCGCGGCCCTGGTCTACGAGCTGGCCTGGTTCCGCTTGATGACGCTCACGCTGGGAGGCAGCGCCTACGCCTTCACCGTCATGCTGCTGGCCTTTCTGGCTGGCATGGCGGGTGGAGGTTGGTGGGGCGGCCGCCTGGCTGACAGCCTCTTGGCGGGGCGTGGGCGCCTGGGATTGCTCTTGGGCCTGGCGCTATCTCAGCTGGGCGTGCTGGGCGTCAGCTGGGCCATGATGCACGGCTACGGTCAGCTGCCTTTCATCTACGTCTACGTCTACGACGCGGTGGAGCGCGCCCCGGAGCTCTTCTGGCCCGCGCAGGTCGCCATCGCCGCCAGCGTGATGACCCCCCCCGCCGTGCTGATGGGGATCTCCTTCACGCTGGCGGTGCGCGCGCTGGTGACGGATCCGCGGCGGCTGGGTGGGCCTGTGGGGCAGATCTACGGCGCCAACACCATCGGGGGCATCCTGGGTTCCCTGACCGCGGCCTTCCTGCTGCTGCCCTGGCTGCAGGTCATCGGGACCGTGCTGGTGGCCGGGGCCGCCAATGCCCTGGCTGCGCTGGTGGCGCTGTACGCGGCGCGAGGCGTGAGGGGCCGCGGCGCTGCCCGCCAGCTGAGCCTGGTGGCTGGACTGGTGGCGGCCACGGTGGTGACGGGCCTGGTCTGGAGGCCGGTCTGGAATCCCTTGCTGATGACCTCCGGCATGTTCAAGTACGTGGCGTTTCTGTCCGAGCGTACGCGCGCGCGGGTGATCAGCTACGCCATCACGCCCTACGACCTGCTGTACTACAAAGAGGGGCTGTCATCGGTGGTCACCGTGGCCCGGAACAAAAAGACGGGGAACATCTGGTTGGCCAACAACGGCAAGGTGGATGCCAGCACCACCAGCGACATGCCCACCCAGATGTTGATCGGGCACCTGCCCTTCTTCTTCGGCCGGCAGCCCGAGAAGGCCTGCGTCATCGGCCTGGCGTCGGGCATCACGGCGGGCGCGGTCAGCCTGCATCGAGATCTCGAGCGCATCGACGTGGTGGAGCTGGCCCCGGCCGTGGTGGAGGCCTCCCACTTCTTCGACGAGTACAACCACCGCCCCCTGGACGACCCGCGCGTGCGCCTGGTGCTCAACGACGGCCGCAACCACCTGCAGCTGATGCCCGACGGCAGCTACGACGTGGTGGTCTCCGAGCCCTCCAATCCCTGGCTGACGGGGGTCTCCAACCTCTTCACCCTGGAGTTCTTCCAACAGGGGCGCGCCAAGCTGGCCCCCGGCGGCATCTGGAGCCAGTGGGTGCAGATGTACGGCATGGGGACCGAAGAGCTGCGCGCCCTGCTGCGCACCTTCGCCGAGGTCTTCCCCTACGTGGCGCTCTTCGCCACCATCGAAGACGCGGACCTGGTGGTGCTGGGCAGCGATCAACCCCTGGAGCTGGATCTGGGGGCGCTGGAAGAGGTGATCCGCACCCGACCCCAGGTGGTGTCCGACCTGAACGCCATGAACGCAGCCAACGCCTACGACCTCCTCACCTACTTCCAGATGGACCGTGAGACCGTGCTGGGCTTCGTGATGGGGGCCGAGCTGAACACCGACGACAATATGCTGGTGGAGTTCATGGCGCCGCGCAGGCTCTACATCGACACCTCATCGCGCAACTACCGCATCCTGCTGAACGAGGCGCGGCCGGGTATCGAGCCGCTGCGCGACCTGGGCGACTTCAAGCAGCTCAGCCTGGCCTACGCGCGGCGCGACGAGCTGGTGCGCGCCCTTATCGTGCTCAAGGAGGCGGACGCGCGCTTCCCGGGCGACGACCAGGTGCAGGCCCTGTACAGCCACTACCAGGAGATCTTCCTGAAGGACCAGGCCGAGGCGGAGAAGCGGCGAGCCGAGGCGGAGGAGAAGGAGCGCCAGTGGCGGGCGGAGGCCCGCCAGAGGGCCGAGCTGGAGAGGCGCTGAAGGAACCGCTCAGTCTTCGTCGGGCTCGCCTAGTCTTCGTCGGGCTCGGTGTCGTCGTCGGGGATCGGCGCCACGCCGGCGGCCCGGCGACGCAGGCCGAAGCGCACCATGCCCTCCAGCGGCCCGGCCAGGGTGTAGACCGTGCCCAGCAGCGCGAAGGTGGTGGCGATGTTGTAGCGCATGCCCACCACCACGCTCAGGCCGCCCAGGAAGGCGAAGGAGGCCAGGGTGATGGGGGAGAGGCGCAGGTCCTTGAAGGTGCGGTAGCGAACGCGGCAGGTCATCAGTGCGCTCAACAGGAGCGTCACCAACGCCATGTTCCAGGCGTGCAGGTGCGTGGGCTCGCCGCCCTTGGTGGAGTAGGCCGCCATCAGCATGGCCAAGGTGCCGCCGGCGGCGGTGATGGTCAGTCCCATGCTGCGGGAGTCGGCCTTGCCCGTGGCGTGCAGGTTGAAGCGCGCCAAGCGGAAAGCGCCGCAGACCAGGAAGAGGAAGGCCACCACGAAACCGATGTTGCCCAGGGGACGCAGCGCCGCCGCCCAAGCCAGCATGGCCGGGGCGAAGCCGAAAGAGACCACGTCGGCCAGCGAGTCGAGCTGTGTGCCGAAGGCGCTGCTGCTGCGGGTCATGCGCGCCACGCGGCCGTCGAGCATGTCGAAGACCCCGGCGAAGAGGATGAACATGCCGGCGTGGTAGATAGCGCGTGGATCGTCGCCGCCAGCCACGATGATGCGGATGGCGTAGAAGCCGCAGAAGATATTGGCCGTCGTGAACCAGTTGGGCGGGTTCAGAAACTGGCGTAGCATGGGAAATTGATGGGACATTGCTGCCCGAAGAATACTGGCCAGCGGTGCTCGCGGCAAGCGCTATCTGGAAACCATCCGCTTCGTACCTGAGCTGCCCGGCTCCACCAAGGCCGCGTGCAGCGCGGCGGTGGCGTCGGTCTCGCAGCCCGCCGGCAGGAGCCAGGCCAGGCGGTCGCCGTCGGCCTCGCCCCCCAGCGGCTCGATGCCCGCGTCCTGCAGGGCCTGCGCTCCCAGCTGCAACAACGCGGCGCGGCCGCAGCCCCGGCCCGCCGCCGTGGCCAGGCAGACCGGCTCCAGCCGCGTGCCGGCGGGCCAGCGGACGGTGTCGCGGTGATGGAAATCGCGCCGATCGATCAAGGCGCTGTCGCTTCGTACGGCGCGCACCGGGGCCTCGACCTGCTCCAGGTGGCGCAGGAGGGGCCAAAGGCCATCGGGACCGGGCCGCACCAGGTCCAGCTCGGCATCCGTGGTCACGGCCGCCACGCGGGGCGGCGAACCTGGCCGCGCGGCGCTGATGGTCGTGCCTCCGGTGCTGCCGCTGGTGGCCACGGCCCGCAGCTCGATGCCGTGGGCCGCCGCGAAGGCTGCGGCCTCGGCGTGCAGCACCTTGGCGCCGCCCCGCAGCAGGGCCAGGGCTTCTTCGTAGGACAGGTGCGCGAGCCGCCGTGCCTGGGGGACCTGGCGCGGATCCGCGCTGAAAACTCCGTCCACATCGGAGCAGATCTCGCAGCACTCCGCGCCGATGGCGGCGGCCAGGGCGACCGCCGTGGTGTCGGATCCGCCGCGTCCGAGCGTGGTCACCTCGCGGTGGCGGCTGACGCCCTGGAAGCCGGCCACGATCACGACCTGCCCGCTGGCCAGGGATTCAAGGACGCGCTCGGGCCGCACCTCGATCACGCGGGCGGCGGCGTGCCGCTCGTCGGTGATGATGCCGGACTGGGAGCCGGTGAACGAGACCGCCGGCAGGCCCAGGTCGGCGACGGCCATGGACAGCAGGGTCATGGTGATGCGCTCGCCCACCGAGATCAGCATGTCCAGCTCGCGCCGACCGGGGCTGTTGGTGACGCGCCGCGCCAGCGCCAGCAGCTCGTTGGTGGTGTTGCCCATGGCCGAGACCACGACGACGACCTGCTTGCCTTGCTGGCATGTCTCGGCGACCCGCTGCGCCACCTGCTTCAGGCGCGGCACATCCGCCACCGAGGAGCCACCGTACTTCTGAACGATGATCTTGCGGGCCATCTCGTAGCGCCTCCGCTCCCTACCAGATCTCGAGATCGTCGAGCCAGATCACCTGTTCGCCGCGATCGGCGGACAGGTAGGCCGTGACATCGTGCACGTGCAGCGCGTCCAGCGCCGACCGGGGCTTCTCCCGCGGCGTGGTGGGATCGGTGGAGTGGAAAGTGCCGAGGGGGAGGTCGAGATCCAGCCAGCGATCCGTGGGGACTGCCAGGGGATCGGTGGCGAACTCACGGTCGCGCTCGTCCACGAGCAACACGCGCAGATAGGCTGGAAAAGCCTCCGCGCGCAGGCTGATGCGGACGCCGTGCACCGGATGCGCGGCTTGGCCGAACTTGGCGGAGATCTGGTCGTCCTTGCGATCCTGGATGTGGGAAGTCCAGCGCAGGGCGGGGCTGGAGTCGGGCTGGGGTCGGGCCATGTCGAGCCAGCCCTGGTCGCCGTGCAGCCAGGAATGTACGAATGGACCGGGATCGTCGTCCAGGGGGTGGCGCAGCGGGATGGAGACGATGGTGCGCTTCAGCGCCTCCATCTGGGCCTGCAGGGCCACGGCGGCCTCCCGCGTGCCGGCCGCCTGCATGGCCAGCTCGAGGGCTTGGTTGGCCGCCTGGATGTCACCGCGCCCCAGGTGGGCATGGGCCAGCCAGTAGGCCGCTTGGCCGTAGAGCGCGTCGCCTTCGTCCAGGCGCTCCAGCAGCGTGGTCAGGGTCAGCGAGGCGGTCTCGCTGTCGGCATCAGCCATGTCCATCAGGCGCGCCTCGAAGAGATCGGACCAGTCCTGCGTTTCCTCGGCGGCGTAGACTGAGGTGGCGCACAGCAGCGAACCCAGGGCGCCGACGTGCCGGGCCCCCATCAGGGATCAGCCCTCCTGGGCCACGAAGCGGTAGCCGACGCCGTGCATGGTCTCGATGAAGATCGGATCCTGGGCGTTGTCGCCGAGCTTCTTGCGCAGGTTGAGGATGTGGGTGTCCACCGTGCGCGTGGTGACGTTGGGCGCGTACTTCCAGATGCTGGTGAGCAGCTCTTCGCG
Organism: uncultured Enterobacterales bacterium; assembly: GCA_964454135.1. Taxonomy (GTDB): domain Bacteria; phylum Myxococcota_A; class UBA796; order UBA796; family JAFGLY01; genus CAYVQL01. The sequence continues at coordinate 39,069 of CAYVQL010000053.1, forward strand.
CGGCAAGACCATGCCCTTGTGCTCGATCAGGTAGCGCAGCAGCTCCTGCTCGCGATTGGACAGTCGCTCGTCCACATCGCCCCTGCGGACGATGTAGTTGTCCAGATCCACGTAGACCTCGCCAAAGCGGTACTCGCTGCGGGTGCCGCCGGTGCGCTTGAGCACGGCGCCGATGCGGGCGTTCAGCTCAAGCAGCGAGAAGGGCTTGGTGACGAAATCATCCGCCCCCATCTCGAAGCCCAGCAGCTTGTCGGTCTCGGCGTTGCGCGCCGTCAGGAAGATGACGGGGCCGCTGAAGCCCTGGTCACGCAGCGCCTTGCAGACCTCGAAGCCGTCCATGCCCTCGGGCCCTTCAGGTCCCTCGTGCAGCATGACGTCGAGTACGGCGATGTGGGGCAGGTGATGCTCGGCTATCTCCAGCGCCTCGCGCCCTCCCCGTGCGGCCAGCACTTCGTGACCCTCCCGGGTGAAGAAGGCCTTGAGCGTCCGCAACACCTCGGCTTCGTCTTCGACAAACAGGATTCGGGCCATGGTTGCTCTCCATCACTTGGGGCGAGAGAAGGGCAGGTAGAGCGTGAAGACGCTGCCACGACTGGGTGTCGACGAGACAGACACCTGGCCGCCATGAGCTTCCATAATGTACTTCACGATGGCCAGCCCGATCCCTGTGCCCTTCAGGCGCCGCGCGCGGGGATCGTCGGCGCGGTAGTACTGCTCGAAGATGCGGATCAGCTCGTCCTTGTCGATGCCGATGCCCTTGTCGGTGACGTAGATCTCCACCCCGTCGGGCAGCACCGTGCAAGAGACGCCGATCCACTTGCCTTGCGCACCGTACTTGGCGGCGTTGGACAGCAGGTTGGTGAGTGCCTGGGCGATGGCGTCGGGATCGTGGGGCACCATGGGCAGGTCGTCGGGGACGTCCACGTCCAGCTCCAGGCCGCGCGTCTCCATGGCCAGCCGCATGGCCTCGGCAGCGCTGCGCAGGGTCATCTCCAGGTTGGCTGGGCGGATGGTGTAGGCCTTGGTGCCGCGCTCGATGGCCGCGAAGTCCAGCACATTGTCCACCAGGCGCGAGAGTCGCTCGGCCTCGCGCACGATGGCGTCGTAGTGGGCGACACGGTCCTCTTGGTCCACGGCCAGGTCCAGCTGCAGAGACTCGCCCTTGAGCCTGATCTGGGTGATGGGTGAACGCAGCTCGTGGCTGACGTTGGCGGCGAAGCTGGTCTTCATGCGCGCCAGCTCCATCTCCTGCCCCACTAGGCGCCAGGTGATCATGCCCCCCAGCCCCACCAGCAGGATGGCCGAGATCACCAGCACGATGCGCCGGATGCGCTGCCAGGAGATGTCGTTGGCCAGCTGTTCGGCGTCTACGGGATGGGCCGAGACGCTCCAACCGGGAAGCCAGGGTGCCAGGCTGCGGCGCGCCAGCGTGACGTCAGGGGGGATGGAATCCGGCGCCAACACGGTCAAGGCCACCTGGCTGTCGGGCCGCGTGGACTCCCTGGCGGCCGCGTCGATGGCCTCCAGCAAGCTGGATCTGGCCAGGGCGAAGGCGTAGAACTCCTCGCCGAACCAGGCTGTGGCCCATAGTGCCTGCTTGCCCAGGGTGTAGCGGAAATGGGCCTGTGCCACCTTGAGAATGCGGCCCCCGGACGTCAGCGGTTCCAGCTCTGGGAGCAGGCGCTGGGCCCAGTACAGCTGCTTGCTGCGTTCGTCCAGCCGGCTGCGGCGCGAGGCGAGCCAGTCGGCATCGGCTTGGGCTGCCATCAAGACCAGCGCGCGCTTCGCCACGGCCGCCTCACCTCCCTCACCGATGATCCAGCGGCGGCTCAAGATGTCGTCCACCACGGCCTTCAGGGCGCCAACCCCGATCTCGGGCTCCCGCAGCAACAGCAACTCGCCGCGCTTCAGCCGTGCCAGGTCGCCCAGCAAGAAACCCCAGGCGTCGCGCATGTTGGCGTAGTCGGCCACGATGTCGGCGTAGGCCGACTCCGCCTCGCGCAGGCGGCCGGAGAGCGAGAGCGCGCGCGCCAGCTGCAGCTTGGCGCTGCCCTCGAGCACGCGACCACGGGCATCGCGTGCGGCCTGCCGGTACAGCAGCGCCGCAGCGGCCGGATCCTTGGCGCGGGTCTCCAGCACGCGCGCCGCGGCGTAGTGGCCCGAGAAGTAGAATGTGTGATCCACGGGCGCGGCGGAGCGCGGCTCGTCAAATGGCGCCGTGATGTGGCCATCCGGGTCCAGGCGCAGCGTGAGCAGCAGGTGCGGGCATATCTCCCCGGGCGACTCCAGCAGGGAGCGGCCGGACAGGAGTCGGGATCGGGCGGCGCTCTCGAAGCGCTCCAGCAGCTCCTCGACGTCGTCTGCGCAGCTGGCCAGCGCGCCCTCGGATTCCTCGTAGACCTCGGCCATCATGGAGGCCTCGCCCCGCAGCAGATCCGCCAGCCCGAAGTAGCCGAGCAGAAGGCTGGGACCGATGATCGTGGCGGCGTACAGGGCCACGAAGCGCAGCACGCTCTGCATGCGGATCAGATCCTCGGCGGCCCGTACGCCGGTGCGGCGCGATCCGACTCGGTCGGCGATCCAGCGGGTGAGCTTGTGCGGCGCTGTCCGGTTGTCAAGCGCAGGCATGCCCCCTGATAACCCGGCCGCACCAGGCGCCGCGGCTGTCGGCTCTGTAGGAGGCCGTGCTCGTCAGGACCGCAGGATTCATGCAGGCGACAGGGCCCGTCGGCCTGCCCTACTCGAGGTTGTCGATGACCCAGTCCGAGGCCAGACCGTCACGCAGGTCTTTCACCAGGCGCGCCTGCATGTCGGGACGGCCCTCCATCAGCAGCAGCAGGGAGAGGTTGGTCAGCGGGGGGCGCAGGACGCGCAGCTGGTCCGCCAGCTGCGGTGGAAGGTCCTTGAGTCCGACGAGCAGCTCGTAGGCCCAGTCGGCCAGGCCGATTCCCTCGATGCAGTCCTGGTGGCTGAAGCCGTGCACCGCTTGCAGCTCGAGCAGCGCCCAGCTGCGGTCCACGGCGGCCAGCGACTCGTCCTGTACGGCCTCGACCAGCGCCAGCATGAAGTTGATGGTAGTGTCGGGCTTGTAGATCAGGGCCTGCACCTCGGTCTCTCCCCTGCTGCTGGCTGCGCGCAGGTTCTGCTCCCCCCGTAGGGGCAGGTAGCGATCCCCGTTCTGGGGATGGCTGCGGAGGACGATGGGGCGCTTGACCGCGTCTCCGAGGTCGTCCATGGTGGGATAGGGCGCGGACGTCGGGCTTTCAAACAAGTCGATGGCGGATAGCGCTACGCGCAGGGGTTGAGGCTCAGCGCGGCCGTTGTCCGTTCCGTCATTCGTCCTTTCTCTGATCATCCCAAACATGATGCGTGCCCCTTCAGCCTGATATCAAGCTTTCAATCTTGGTTGATTGCTGCGTGGGACTGGTGCTCTCGGTGCTTCCTGGGATCCCATCGGATCAGGCCTCCGGAAGATCCTGTCAGCACATGTCTTCGGCAGCGAACGGGGCTCCAGGCTCCGCCAGCCCGTGCTTGCGCCCGCCAGACCACGGGATAGCTGGGGCGGCAGGATCACGGAGCCGGCATGCAGATGGAGATCGTCCAGGAGTTCGCCTTCGAGGCTGCGCACTTTCTTCCGGCGGTGCCCCGGGGGCACCGTTGTCGTCGCGTGCACGGGCATTCCTACCGCATCGTCCTGCACGTCGCCGGAGAGGTGGACGCGCAGACAGGCTGGATCATGGACTTCGCCGAGCTGGAGGGTCTCTTCCAACCCCTGCTGGCCCAGCTCGACCATCACCTCCTGAACGAGGTGCCCGGCCTGGATAATCCCACCGCCGAGAACATCGCGCTCTGGATCTGGCAGCGACTGGAGCCGGCGCTCGTAGGGCTCAGCTGCATCGAGGTCTGGGAGACGCCCACCTCGCGCGCCATCCTGCGTCGCTGAGAACGCCCGCCGCGCCGAAGAAAAAAAGTGTCGACAAAGGGGCGACCATGACCTGCAGCTTCCTCTGGCCGCTCTCTCTGGTCGCGGCGCAGGCCGCGCTTCCGTCCGCCGAGCTCGCCGTGGAGCTTCAGAGCAGCGCTGTCCGTGCCCTGCGAGCGGTGGAGACCGCCCCTGGCGGCGGCCTGGTGCTGCGCGGATTCCGCATGGGGCCCTACGATGGCGCGCCTGAGGAGCAGGCGCGCGCCTTCCTCGCTGCCCACGGCGCCCAGCTGGGCCTGGATCCCGAGGCCTGGGGGCTGTCGCAGGTGCGTTCCTGGCGCGGTCGCCAGCGCGTACGCCTGCAGCAACTGCATCGGGACGTGCCCGTAGCGGGGGGCTCCCTGGTGCTGTCGCTCGAGGACGGAGCGGTGGTGGCGCTGCACGCAGCCCCCTGGTCCGACCTGAGGGCGGATCCGCGACCCGCCTTCGGCCCGCAGCGAGCCGTGGAGCTGGCGCGCGAGCTGCTGGGCGGCCCCCTGCGCGATGGGATCCACGCGCAGCTGATGGTGGAACCCGACGCGCGGGGCGGGGTGCTGGTCTACCGGGTCCAGCTGCAGACCCAGCAGCCCATGGCCTTCTGGCGCGTGACCCTGGATGCCCACAGCGGCGCCCTGCGGCGCGTGGCCGACATGCGCTCCCACGCCCTGGCCGAGGTCTACGAGCACAATCCCATCAACTCCGACCTGGTGGAGGTGGAGCTGCCCCTGGTGCAGGGCGAGGTGCTCGAGAGCGACATCGCCGAGGTGTACTCCCTGTACTTCGAAGGCGATCAGGCCATGATGACCCAGCTGGCCAGCGCCGACGAGCAGGGCGACTTCTACTACAGCCCCGACGACGACGAGCCGGTCTATGACGATCCCTTCGCCGAGGTGAACGCCTACTGGCACGTGGCGGCCATCCACCAGTGGTTCGAAGAGGTCCACGGCCACGTCTTCGGCGGCCCTGCCACCGTGATGTGCAACTACCGCGAGTCGCCGGACAGCGGCTACGACAACGCCTGGTTCAGCAAGAGCTACGGCGGCGACTACGTCATCGCCCTGGGGCAGGGCGCGGTGGACGTGGCCTACGACAGCGACGTGATCCAGCACGAGTTCGGCCACGGCATCGTGGACGATCTCTGCGATGTCAACGCCGAGCTGGACTACCCGGTCAGCTTCGATCAGTACGGCCTGCACCCGGCTCCCCACGGCATCAACGAGGGCATGGCCGACTACTGGTCCAGCACCTATGCGGGCGATCCCCACTCCGCGGAGTACTTCGGCAGCGCCTTCGGCCTGGCCGCGCTGCGCGAGCTGGAAAATCAGAACACCACTCCCGAGGACGTGCTGGGCGAGCCCCATCACGACGGCTTGATCGTGGGAGGCACCTGCTGGGAGATCCGCGAGCTGCTGGGCGCGGAAGTGGCCGACGAGCTGATCTACGGGGCCCTCGGAAGCCTGAGCACCACGCCCACCTTCCTGGAGTACGCCGAGGCCATCGCCGAGGCGGGGGCCGTGCTGGCGGAGGACGGCCTGCTGGACGAGGGGCAGCTGCAGGACTTGGACGCCATCCTGGAGGTCCGCGGCTGGTATCGCTGCGGGCGCGCCATCGAGCTGCAGGACGGCGAGGTCGAGCAGGGCATCTTCCTGGGGGCCGACCTTCTCTCGGGCTACATCGGCGCATCAGCCTGCACCCTGGCGCGCTCTTTCGAGGAAGGCTTGCTCTTCCCGCTGCCCTTCCAGTACGCGCTGCAGCTGCCCGAGGAAGGGCAGGTGGAGGCCGTGGAGATCTCCATCCGGTTGGAGGCCTATGCAGACGGGGACAGCCTCGGCGAGGATGACCTGCAGTACGCGCTCTACCTGCGGCGCGACGAGCTGGTGACCTTCGAGGAGTACAACCTGCAGCAGCTCATCGGCATGGACTACACGCTGCTGTCGGGTGTGGTGGACTACGACATGGTGGTCGACGAGCAGCCCAGCTTCGTGCGCATCACCGGCGCGGACATGGCGCTGGAGCCCGGGAGCGTGATCCATCTGGACCTGGCCGGGATGAACTGCCCGGCCACCAGCTACGAGATCAGCGCCCAGCTGGTGATGGCAGAGGAGGAGGAAGAGGGGGGCTGCAGGTGCGGCGCTGTGGGAGGGGTGCGCGGTGTCTGGTTGGGCTTGGTGGCGCTGCTGGGGTTGGGGAGGCGGAGGAGGGGCTGAGGGCTGGGGCTCGGTCATCCTTGCGGCCAACCGATGCATTGCCAAGGTTGAAAGCCGA
>CAYVQL010000054.1:0-44885 GCA_964454135.1 uncultured Enterobacterales bacterium
CGACCACCAGCCCGCCAGCGCCAACGGCGAGGACGACCAGTTTCTGGCACCCCCACCCCCCGAGAAGACTATCGCTGTCAGAACCAAGAGTGCCGCCGCCTGCGGGCGCTAGCGCTGGGGCGGGCCGAGATGGAGCGTGCTCCAGGAAGGCCTCCCTCAAGTTGAGCATAGAGCGCGCCAAATACGCTGGTGGCTGACGAGCGATGAATGGAGGGCGCTTGACCTGCAAGGCTGGGGAGTGGCGCAGGTCTGGCGCTACCCAGGTCGTGTGGTTGTGGTCTTCTGAAGCTGGCCGTCGCGGAGAGGAAGCCCGCCGGGGAAGCCGGCTCGGTCCCCAGCGGCGCGCCCCCTCCCGACGAGCGACCGCCCTATCCTTCAGCGATCGAAACGCCCTCGAGCAGTGATAGATCACCCCATGCCCGCATTCCTGCCGCTGCTCCTCCCCATCCTGGCCAGCCCGCCAGCCCAGGCCGAGTCCCTGGTGGCCATCCGCGACCCGCGCTACGCCAGCCGCCCCGTACCGGACCAGGCCCAGCCCATCGCTCCGGCCATCCGCCAGCTCGTCTACCCCACCCTGGGCCTGCCAGCCCTGGTGCGCCCCGGGGAGCGCTTCTCGGCCTTGGCCCAGCCCGCCTGCGAGCTGAGCGAAGCGGGCCTGCAGGCCTGGCTGTCCCCGGTCGGCATCGCAGCGCCCGCAGACATACCCCTGGCCATAGAAGGCCTGCAACAAGACGAACCAGCCCCAGGCCTGGTCCGCATCGCGCTGCGCGCGCCCGTGGACCTGGGCGCCGACCACTACCACCTGCACATGCGGAAGGGCAGCTGCCTGGACGACAGCCAACCCTCGGCCGTGCGCATCTATCGCGAGCGCACGCGGCAGCGCCTGGCCGTGCTTGCCGACCAGCAGCTGGGCGACCCCACCGCGCACCTGGAGGGGGGAACCGCCAACGGAACGCTCTACCCGGGGGCAGGGCACGAGGATCCCCAGAGCTTCCGCGCCCAGCTGCAGCAGGAGCTGGAGTTCCTGGATCCGCTGCTGGTGCTCTACACGGGCGACCTGGTCTTCGGCATGGACTACGTCGCCGAGTACGGCCAGCTGCGCAGCGAGCTGTCCCAGGCCCGCCTGGCGATCTTCGCCGTGCCAGGCAACCACGACGCCTACGCCAACCATAGCGCCAGCCTGGGGGAAGGAGCGCCGCGGCGTCTGCTGAGCCTGGCGCTCTGCGGGCGGCGCTTCCTGAGCGCCGAACCGTTGGACGGACTCACTGCCGCGGGCAGCTGCGCACTGCAGCAGCTGGCGGGCGCGGCCAACTACCGGCTGGAGTACGACGGCCTGGAGGGCTTCCGTCGCAGCCTGGGACCCGAAAACTACGTCTTCGAGGTGGGCAACACCCGTTTCATCGGCTTCAACTCCTACGGGGGCAGTGCCGCGCGCCGCATGGCCGTGCCCGTGTCCCTGGGGCGCCTGCGGGACTGGCGGCTGCCGGAGCTGCTGGCTCCCCCCCAGCTGGATCCCACCCTGGGCGCGCCCCTGGTGGACAACTTCGGTGGATGGATCGACCGGGCCACACGGGACTGGATCGCCGCCCAGGTGCGGGATGCTCGGCAAGCGGGCCGCAGCGTGGCCCTGCTGAGCCACCACGATCCCACGGGCGTGTACCGCCAAGAGCTGGCCGTGGTCCCCAACGAGCCATTCGGCTCCAACCCCATGGGCCTGGGGGTCTTCGAGGTCTGGAACTACGATCGTGACTGGGACTCGGATCCCCAGGACGACGTAGGAAAAGAGCGAGCGCAGGAGCACGGCGGCCAGCGGCTGATGCAGCTGCTGGCAGGGCAGGGGACCACCTGGTTCTGCGGCCACGCCCACCGCGACGCCATGCGCGTCATGCCCCTCGGTCCGATCTCCAACGAAGCTGGGCCCCCCGCGTTGCTGCGCGTGGTGCAGACCACCACAGGTGGCGCAGGCCTGTCCGACGAGCAGGCGCAACGCGGCTATCGCATGGTGGAATTCGAAGGCGGCGAGCTGGGCGACGTGGACTTCGTACCCGACCTGGGCTGGTCCTCGCTGCCGGCCGGCAACTTCTGGATCGAGCGCAGCGTCGAGGAGACTGGCGCTCAGACGGTCGTCAACGGCTTGCCCCTGCCCATCGAGGGCCGGCTGCGCTTCACCTTGCCCGCCTCCCAGACCGGCTACCGCTTCCTGGCGGATGGTCAGCCCTTGCCGCTGGCGGATCTTACGCAGCTGGGCGATCGGCTGGTGGCCTACGTGCAGGTGCAGGCTCCAGCGGCTCGAAACGCCCAGCCCGTGGCACGCAACGCGCAGCAGCTGGGCCGGATCGTGGTGGAGCCCAGCGTCCACGTCACGAACCTGCCGCCCAAGGTTGAGATCATGGAGGTCGGAGAACGCCAGCGTCGCCGGCAGCGGTCGCTGCGACTGCGGGTCGGCAAGACCCTGCACGTCAGCGCCGCGGGCAGCAGCGACGAAGAGGGACTGCTGCGCACGGTCTGGCGGCTGGACGGGCGACAGGCCGAGGGAATGGAGGCCCGCTTCACCCTCCACGAGCGGGGCAGAACCCGTATCGAGCTACGCGTCTGGGACATGCACGGCGCCATGGCGGAGACAAGCCGGGTGGTGAAGGTGCGCCGCAAGTGGTGGCCCTGGGGCTGAACGCTCGGGGTGCCGCAGGCTCTGCAACCGGGACTGTTGCGATGCGGCAGTCTACCCTTGACGCAGTGCAGCATTGAGGCTAGAATCTGCTGCAACGCAACATGGAGTCCCCGATGAACACCTCCCAGACCGACGCCGCTCCCTCCTTCCTCCCCGACATGAGCCCGATCCTGGATGCCATGAACCGCCTGGCCGCGGACAACCTGCCCGAGCTGGCACAGCTGAGCCTGACGGGTCCCTGGGCCGCCTATCGCCAGGCCAGCGCCATTCAGCGCGCTGGGCTGCGAAGCTGGGCCGAGAGCTGCCAGCAGGCCTTCGAGCTGGCCGACCGCTTCCTGGAACACAGCCAGCAGACCGTGGCGGCCTTCGAACCGCACCAGGAGGGCTAGCCGTGGACCCGCAGGCAGAGACCTGGGAGGAGCGCCTCTGCGCCGTTGACTCCCCGGCCCGCTGGGCCGCCTACCACCCCGAGCGCCTGGCCCTGGTGGGCGAGGGGGAAAGCTGGACCTACGGCGAGCTGCATCAGCGCGCGCAACGCACCGCGCAATGGCTGCGGGGCGAGCTGGGCCTGCCGCGTGGCGCACGGGTGGCTGTGCTTGCCCAGAATCACCCCTTCTTCTTCGAGCTGCTCTTCGCCTGCCTGCGGGCCGGCCTGGTGCTGGCCCCGCTCAACTACCGGCTGGCGCCCAGGGAGCTGGACCAGCTGCTGGAGCTCTGCGGCGCCCAGGCGCTCTTCACAGACCAAGCCTGCCAGGGCCTGCTGGATCGCATGGAGACCCCCCTGCGCGGCAGTGCCATCGCGCTGGAGGAATTCTGCGCTGCCCCGCTGCCCGACCTGGCGCCCCAGCCCATGAGGGCGCGGGGCATGGAGGAGGCGGCGCTCATCTTGTTCACCAGCGGCACCACCGGCTTGCCCAAGGCGGCCATGCTGCCCGTGCGCCAGCTCTTCTACAACGCCGTCAGCACGCAGCTGGCCTTCCGCCTGGGTGCTGACGACGCCACCGTGCTCTACACGCCCCTGTTCCACACCGGCGCCATCAACGTGTTGGCCCTGCCCCTGCTGCAATGCGGCGGCAAGCTGGCCATCCACCGCGCCTTCGATCCCGGCGCCGTGCTGCGGGATGTGTCCCGTCATGGTCTGACCACGCTCTTCGGCGTGCCCACGACCTTCCGCATGCTGCTGGAGCACCCGGAATTCGTCAACGCCGACCTGAGCAGCCTGCGCTTGAGCCTCTGCGGCGGAGCCCCCCTGCCCACCAGCCTGATCCGGCGCTGGAACGCGGCGGGCCTGCTGCTCACCCAGGGCTTCGGCATGACCGAGGTGGGGCCCAACTGCTTCTACCTGCCGCCCGAGCAGGTGCTGCAGCGCGCCGGCTCGGTGGGCAAGCCCATCCACTACAGCCAGGCGCGGGTGATGGTGGGACAGAGAGAGGCCGAGGCAGGCGAGGTGGGAGAGCTCTGGCTGGCAGGACCCCACGTCTGCCTGGGCTATCTGGACAACCCGCAAGCCACCCACGAAGCGCTGCGCGAGGGCTGGTTCCGCACCGGCGACCTGGCCAGCCGCGACGAGCGGGGTTTCTTCTACGTGGCGGGGCGCAAGAAGGAGATGTTCATCTCGGGCGGCGAGAACGTCTACCCGGCCGAGGTGGAGGTTGTCCTGTCCAGCCATCCCCACGTAGCCGAGTGCGCCGTGGTCTCCATGGCCGATCCCGGCTGGGGCGAGGTGGGCTGCGCCTTCGTGGTGGCAGCCGAGGGAGCCGCTGTTGGTGCGCTGGAGCCCCAGGCCCTGCGCGCCTGGCTGCGGGAGCGCTTGGCCCACTACAAGGTGCCCAAGCTCTTCCTCGAGAAGACCTCCCTGCCGCGCAACTCCAGCGGCAAGCTGCTGAAGTCGGCGCTGGAGGCGGAAGCGCGTGGGAGCCGCTCATGAGCCCCGCGCCCATCTGCATGCCGGCCTGGGCCGTGTACGTGCCCGAGGGCCGTCGCAGCGCCGAGCAGCTGGCCGCGCTGACCGGGGGCAGCTGGAGCGCCGCGGCCGTGCGCGAGAAGCTGGGCATCGAGCAGATGGCCGTGCCGGGCCCCGATGACGGCGTGCAGGCCATGGGCGCCCGCGCGGCACGGGCCTGCCTGGAGCGCGCCCAGCTGGATCCCCTGGACGTGGACGCCATCCTGTGCATCGGAGACGAGCTGCGCGAGCACCCCATGACCACGTCGGGCATCGCCATCCAGCAGCGCATCGGCGCGCAGCGCGCCTGGGCCCTGGACGTGATGCAGAAGTGCTCCAGCTTCGCCGCAGGTGTGCGCCTGGGCCGCGCCCTGCTGCGCGCCGAGCCCCAGCTGCGCAACGTGCTGCTCTGCGGCGGCTACCGCAACGGCGACCTGATCGACTACCGCAACCCGCGGGTCTCCTTCATGTACAACCTGGCGCCAGGAGGCGGGGCGGCCCTGCTGACCCGCGGCGGGCGAAATCAGATCCTGGGGGTCTCGCTGCTGTCGGACGGCGCCCTGGCGCGCCACGTGCTGGCGCTCTACGGCGGCACCGAGCGTCCCGTGACCTCCGAAAACGCCGACGCGGCGCGGCGCTGCCTGGAGGTCACCGACCAGCAGGACATGCGACGCCTGCTCGCCACCCGCTCCCACCCCAACTTCCTGCGGGTCGTGCGCGAAGCGCTGGCCGAGGGCGGTCTAGGCGAGGAAGACATCGACTACCTGGCCCTGCTGCACATGAAGCGCTCGGGCCACGCCGCGATCCTGGATGCCCTGCGGCTGCGCCCCGAGCAGAGCATCTACCTCTCGCAAGTTGGGCATGTGGGCCAGTTCGACCAGCTCATTTCCATCGAGCTGGCCCAGCAGGCCGGGCTGTTGCGCCAGGGCTCCATCGTGTCGGCCGTGGGCGCGGGCATCGGCTTCTCCTGGGGGGCCGTGGCCTTGCGTTGGGGAGAAGTGCGGGCATGAGCTTCTTCCAAGCCGCGCTGCGCACCAGCCAGGAGCTGCGACAGCGACAAGCCACCGTGCTCGCCGCGCTCCATCCAGCGGAACCCGCGCGCGCGCGCTGGGCCACTCCCTGCCAGGAGCGCATCCGACTGGGCGACAGCCTGGCCCTGCGCCGCTGGGGCGCCCTGGACCAGGGTCCGGCTGCCCTGGTGGTCACACCCCAGGTGAACCACTCCTGTGTCGCCGACTTCTCGCCCGAGCAGAGCCTGGTGCGCACACTGCTGCAGGCCGGCCTGCCCCAGGTGGCGGTGACCGAGTGGGCGGCGCCACCGGATCGTCCCTACGGCATCGCCGACTCCATCGACGACATCCAGGCCTGCGTCGAGCAGCTGGGCGGCCGGGCTCACCTGGTGGGGCTCTGCCAGGGGGGGTGGCAAGCAGCCATCCTGGCCGCCCTGCAGCCCGAACTGGCCACCAGCCTGACCCTGGCTGCCGCGCCCATCGACACCCATGCCGGCGAGACCTTGCTGCACGGTCTGGTCTTCGGGCTGCCCATGAGCTTCTTCCAGGGCGTGGTGCGCTTCGGAGGAGGGAATGCGCCAGGGCGTCTGCTGTCCAGCGGCTTCGACCTGCTCAAGCTATACGAGCGCCAGGTCTACCACCCCTGGAGCCTGTACTTCGGCGCCTGCGATCCCGAGACCGTCAGGCGCTTCGGCGAGCTGCGCAACTGGTATCAGCTCGACAAGGACATCGCCGGGCAGCTCTACCTGGAGGTGGTGCGCTTGCTGTTCAAGGACAACGCGCTGCACCTGGGGCAGCTGGAGCTGCGCGGTCAGCGGGCGGACCTGTCACGCATCCGCTGTCCCGTCAACCTGGTGGCAGGCCTAAGGGATCACATCACGCCGCCGGAGCAGGTCTGGGCCCTGGAGCGGCACCTGGCGCCGCAGCAAGCCGAGCGCTACCTGGCGGACGCCGGCCATATCGGAGTCTTCATGGGGCGCGGGGCGCTGAGTGAGATCTGGCCGCCCCTGGGGCGCAGCCTGGTCCAGGGGGCGGGCTAGAGCTCGAAGTCGTAGAGATCCCCCAAGGCCGTGGAGTCGCCGATCTTGCGCTCCATGGACCAAGCCACATCCCAGACCACCTCTCCTTCCGGAGAGATCTCGCGCAGGCGAGGGTTGCTTCCCAGGTTGTGCAGGGTGTTGCCCCCGCTCAAGCGCTGAGCGCTCCCACCGGACAAGCTGCGGAAGCCCTCGCCTTCGCCGAAGCTCCAGATCTCGCGCAGCGTCTGCGCTTCTTCGTCCAGGGCGTACTCGCGCACCATGATCTCCTCGTCTTCCCGGGTCGTGTGGGTGGAGATCAGCAGCGTGCCCTCGTCGGTCAGGTTGGCACCGTGCTGCCACCAGAAGACCGACTCGGGGGGATCGAAGGTCCAGGCCCCTGGAAGCTGGCCAAACCAGCCAGTGGTCTCCCCGCTGCTGCGGTCGATGCGGATCACGGTCTCGCTTGTGATGAAGGAGTAGAGCAGCGAATCGCTCGCCTCGTCCCAGGAGACGTGGTTGGAGGCGCACTCCTGCTCGATCCCCAGCTCGGCGTGGAACTCCTCGCAGCTCCAGATGGTCCGCTGCTCGCCGTCCGCATCCTGCGCCTGGAGGGTCTCGTCGGGAGGGTAGGCTCCCCAGAGCAGTCCGTTGTCCGCCACCTCGGTGAGGGAATGGTGCAGCCCAGGGGTGGGGTAGGTGGCCATGAACGAACCGTCGATCTTGACACGCACCACCTGGGAGCTCTCCCCTTCGTCGTACAAGCTCCAGTAGGTGTTGTGGTCGATCAACAGGCCCTTGCCGTCCAGGGCGGGACGAGCCTTCATGGTGACCGAGCCATAAGGGTCCTGCTGGGCCCATACGTAGCGGCCCTGCCGATCGATGATCACGGTCCACCAGGGGCCCAGGGACTCCGTATCCAGGCTCAAGAGCACGTAGGGGTAGTCCGGATCGGGCAGCGAGGAACCAAAGGCCACGCTCCTCACCTCGGGCAGATCGCTGGGTGCGTCGTCGGTCTGCGCCAGACCTTCCTCGCTGGTGAAGGTCCCGTCCGCCAGCTCGATCACGACCCGAAAGCGCAGCTCCTGGCCGTAGGGGACGCCCAGCAGCAGCTGGCTCTGCGGTCCGCTCTCCGCCGAGCGGACCGGACTCTGCCGCCACTGGTCCCCCTCGAAGAGGTACTCCACGTAGCAGTCACCCGTGAGGACCTGCTCCCAGGTCACGTAGACCAGGCTGCCGATCTCGTCGTCGAGCTGCCAGTCCAGCGCTTCCACCGCGGGCTCGCGGACGTCACCCGTGCCGTCCGACGCGCTGTCTTCCGTCGCGGGTTGGCAGGCGCCCTGCAGCGCCAGGGTCAGTGCCCAGCAGCCCATCGCTCGCTTGACAACGGAACGCGTGATGGCGTCCTCCTGGAGCTCAAGGGCGGCCGATGCAGGCGCCCACGGGCCCCAGGATACTCTGGTCGCGCTCCTGCCGCTATCCGACTAGCGCAGGGCCTCCAGCCGTGATGTGACGTGGCCGCGTTCTTGGAGCGGCAGACCGGGGTGCGCCTGGGCACGCTCCAGCAGCAAGCGCGCCTCTGCGGGGCGCTGCGCAGAGAGGCAGTCCGAGAGCCGCACCAGGTCGTAGGGCGCCGCCTCGGGCGCGGCCAGGGCCTGCTCGTGCTCCATGGCCAGGCTGCAGGAATCGGGGGCCAGCAGCAGGGCAAGGCGCAGCACCTCGTCCCGGCGGCGGGCGTGGGCGGCGTCCAGGTAGGCGTGCGCCTCGGCCAGGGCCCGCTCCGTGCCTCCCGCGTCCGCCAGGCACTGCATGCGCAGCACGGTCAGGTTGCTCCAGATCGCGCCGCCGGGCTCCGTGCGCTCCAGGCCGCGCTCGATGGCGGCGAGCACCTCTTCGGGGGAGGCGCCTTGGCTGCGCAAGGTCTGGGCGCGATGCAGGATCAGGGCGGGGGAGTCGGACATGCAGGAGAGCGCCTCGCCGGCCTCGAGCAGGCGCGGCTCTTCATCGGTGCAGGTCACCTCCACCTGGCCGCGGTTGACCTCGACACGGGTGTCGAAGCCGTCGCGGATCACGGCGAAGCGCGTGCCCACGACCTTGACCTGGGCCTCGCGCGTGCGCACCGACAGTGCGATGCCGCGATCGGGCTCCACCTCGACATCGAGGCGCCCGCTCATCCAGCGGATCTCCGGGGTGCTCGTGGTGCCGCCCAGCTCTCCGAAGCCCCCGTTGTAGGCCAGGTAGACGCCCTCGAAGCGCGCCACCGACGGCGTGTCGTCCTGGGTGTCCAGCTGCGTGGCCAGTTGCTGCGACTGCGGTGTGAGCAAGCGAGGCAGGCCTACTGCCAGCAGCAGCGCCAGGCTGGCCGCGGATGCCAGGGCCAGGCTCAGCTGGTAGCGCCGTGCGGGCCTGCGACGGGCCTCCTCCTGGAAAGGGATCTGGCAGATCTCGTGCTGCAGACGAGCCTCCGCCCGGGGATCAGGTTCCTCCAGCTGGCTGAGCAGCGTGCGCGATACCATGCCGGCATCGAGCATGTCCTTTGCCATCTCAGCCTCGATGGCCGTCTGCAAGCGCTCGCAGGCCTCGGGGCTGGGCTCTTTTTCGCGTTCGAAGACGTGAAGCAACCAGCGTAGCTTGGTCATGGCTGCCTCTCCGCTGCGGGCAGGGGAATACCAGCTGGGGCGATGCCCACGCGTTCGCGGACAGAGGAGCTGTCCAGTCCCAGCTGTTCGGCGGCCGCGGCGAACTTCGCGCGCGCGCGGATCAGTCTGCTCTTGCCGGTGTTGAGCCGAATCCCGAGCATGGTCGCGGCCTCGACGACGGTGAACTCCTGCAGGTCGCACAGGATCAGGATTTCGCGGTGGTTGGCGCTGAGGCGCTCCAGGGCCTGCTCGACCCGTTGGGCCAGCTCGGATTGGGCCGCCTGCCGCTCGGGGCTGTAGCAGCTCACCTCGCGATCGATGGGCGCGCCTGGCAGCCAACGGCGCATCCAGGCGCTGCGCCGCTGGTCCGAGAGCACGCGGCGCGTGATGCCGAAGAGCCAGGACGGGAAGCGTTGCGGGTCGCGCAGGCTGTCAAGCTTACGCCAAACCACGACGAATACCTGCTGAGCCGCGTCCTCGCGGTCCACCCGCGGACCGCCCAGGTAGCCGCACCAACGCAGGACCATGGGTCCCCAGGTGCGAGCCAGGCGTTGCCATGCCTGGCGATCTCCGTCTCGGGCCCCAATTACATCCTGGGGATCCCAAGGGGGCAAGTTCAAAGCCATCGCTCGCGGCCTCCTTCGGCCAAGTGCTCAGCCCCATTGTGGGGGCGACAGAGGGAAAGGATCCCGTGTGCAGAGTTCAACGCGCCACTCCGTCACAGTCATTGTCGAGCCCATCTCCATCTATCTCAGGGGCTCCGGGAAAGGTGGCGGGATTGTGGTCGTCGCAGTCGCCCACGTTCTGTACGAAGCGGAAGGCCGAGAGGCCTGGCCGGCTTAGGCAGTCGGAACCTCCGAAGCCGTCACCGTCGAGGTCGGAGAAGTACTTGTCGGGGCAGGCGTGAGAGGTATCGCAGGGCGCTCTGGGCGTGCAGCGTTCGTCGAAGGCGATGCTGCAGTCCGAGCACTGCAGGCTGATGAAAGCCGCCTCCTGTATTCCGGTGGGCGCCTCGGGCTCGTCCTGCGGAGCTGCGCCTTCGGGGGGTGAAGCGATCCCTTCTGGGGCAGTCGCCAGCGCGCTCCCTGGCTCTAGTGGAGGCGCTGGCGCCTCCACAGGCTCCAGTGAGGCGCTGACGGGGGAGGACACGGACAGCTTCGCTACTGGCTCCACTTCCGCAGCTGGCGCGGGCGGCCTCGGTTTCGAGGGGGGCGGAAGAGGGGCGACCGGCGGCGGCTCGGGGGCCGGGGGAATGGCAGGCGCTACCCAGGTGCTGCTCATGACGCTCGCCAGTGCGGCGATATCCTCTCGCTCCGCCGCGCTGCCAGGGCATGGCAACTCCTCGCTCCGCAGTCGTCCCTCGCTGGCCATCACCTCCAGCAGGCAGCCCTCGTCGACCACCAGCACGCGCGCCCAGGGCGGCACGGCAGCGGGCCCGACCTGCATGTCCAGATCGCCCAAGACATGATCCCAATCCTCCGACGCCCAGTCGGAGGGTAGCTCCACGGACATCTGGGCATGGACGACAGGGGGGAGCGCCAGCATGCTACACAGGGCCCAGCGGAGCGGGCGGGCTCCCCCGCCAAAGCCGCGGCGCAGGCAGGATTGCGCTCTACGGGCGGTGGGCGCGCGCTGCCTTTGGGGACTGCCAGCCATGTGGATCGTATAGCAGCGTGGCGCCCAGGCCGCTCCCTTGCAGACGAGCGTAGACCTGGTTGCACCTACGCCAAGTCACATGCGCAGACCGCCGTCCACCTCCAGCACCCGCCCGGTGAAGTAGTCGCACTCCACCGCGAAGCGCAGCGCCTGCCAGATCTCCTCGGGTTCCCCCAGGCGACCCAGGGGCACCGGGGCGATGACCTTGGCCAGGGCATCGGGGCGCATGGACTCCACCATGGGCGTACGGATGAAGCCCGGGGCGATGGCCACCACGCGGATGCCGTGGCGTGCCAGCTCCCTGGCCCAGATCACGGTGTCGGCCACCAGTCCGGCCTTGGCGGCCGAGTAGTTGCTCTGGCCCATGTTCCCGGCCCGGCTGATACTGCTCAGGTTCACGATCGCTGCGGGGCGGATCTCGTCGCGCACGCAGCGCAGCGCCAGCTCGCGGGCGCACAGAAACGGGCCTGTGAGGTTTACGGCCAGGACCTGGTCCCAGCGCGTCTTGGGAAAGGGAAGCAGCTCGCCGCTGTTCCGGTCCCGCTTGAGCAGCAGACCGTCACGGATGATCCCGGCGTTGTTGACCAGCAGGTTCACTCCTCCGCCCAGCGCCGCGCTGGCCTCGTCGAAGCAGCGCGCCACGTCCCCTTCTTTGGACACGTCTGCGACGCTGCCGCTGACGCCCAGGGCTTCGCTGGCCTGCGATACGCCGTCGGCGTCCAGATCGCAGAAGTGAACGCGGGCGCCGTGCTGCTGCAGCTGGCGGACGAAGCAACGCCCCATGCCGCGGGCGCCACCGGTGACCAGCGCGCGGGTGTCTCGCAGTTCCATCGTTAGGGCTCCTTGTGCGCGGCGTGCGCCCCCGGGAGCTTGTCCCGGCGGCTCAATCGGCCTGAGGACGCTCCCTCAGGCCTTGGCCGCCTGGTTCGTCAGGGCTGTCATCGTGTCCAGGTAGAGGCGGCCCAGCCCGCGGCTGGTCTCACGGGTCTGCTCGTAGGCCACGCAACCGGCCTCGAAGGTCTCGTGCAGCTGCTTGTCCGCCAGGCGCAGCTGGGCCAGCTGGCTGTCGGCCCACAGGCCCTGCAGCTTGAACATCTCTTCCATCATCAGGCGCGAGTTTTCGCGAGCGGTGTCGAACATCTGTCTCTCCTTGGTTGTTTATGGGCCGTGCTGGCCTCGCCCCTTCATCTACCCACCATGCTGCAGCGCGGCAAGGGGAAAGATGCTGCAATGCAAAATTCCATGGGACCCCGGTGATACGGGCGCGCCGCCTCTGGCCCCGTGGGCGCGTGGAGGCTAAGGCAGGCCACAGAGAATTGAACAGGAGCGCGAAGATGATCATCGTGAAGAAATACGGAAACAGAAGGCTCTACGATAGCAACCGCTCGTGCTACATCAACCTTGAGCAGCTGGCCGACCTGATCCGGGGCGGAGAGACGGTGCAGGTGCAGGACGTGAAGACCGGAGAGGACCTGACGCAGGAGGTCTTGCTGCAGGTCGTCATGGAGGTGTTGCGCGGCACCGATGTGCTCTCGGTGGACATGCTGCATCGCATCATCAAGAGCACGGGCAGCAATCCCTGGAACCAGATGGTGTACCAACAGCTGGTGGCTGGCATGAAGATGGTCAGCTCCCAGATGGAGCAGGCCGAGCGCATGATGCGCATGGGTGCCGGCGCCATGGGGAAGGGCTGGCCCTTTGACGGAGCTGCGACGCCGCAGGGAGCGGCGCCCAGCCCGGCACCGTCCCCAGCGCCCGAGTCCCCAGCGCCCGACCCACCCGCGCCCGAGCCCCCTTCCGAGCCCGAACCTGAGCCAGAACCACGCAGCGAGGCTCCCGACCAGCAACTGGACGAGCTGAAGGCGCGCCTGGCGGAACTCGAGAAGCTCATGCGGGGCTAGGACGATGAGTTCTCAACAGAGCTATTGCGGACGCTGCCTGACCACCTTCGCCGGCCAGCCAGGCACGTGCCCCAGCCTGGCCTGCCGCGCCAGCCGCCCGCGCGCCGGCTGGGGGCGCATCCTGGACCGCGGAGCGCTCCTGGACCGACACTACAGGGTAGAGCGGGTGCTGGCCCTGGGGGGCGCGGGGATCTCCTACCTGGCGCGGGCCGTGGACGAGCGCGGCGTTCCCCAGCCGCCCGACCTCGCCATCAAGGTGCTGTTCGCCGAGCGGGCCGGGGGCTCCTACTTGCGGCGGCTGGCCAACGAAGCCCAGGTGCTGCAGGATCTTGCCCATCCCTGCATCGTGCGCTGCAAGGCCTTTGTGCAGCGCGCCGGTCAGGAGCCATACCTGGTCACCCTGTTCGAGCGCGGCGGCACCCTGGCCGAGCACGTGCAGCGCGTCGGCCCGCTGCCGCCTGCGGTGGCCTGCGACGTGCTCGAGCAGGTGCTGCGTGGACTGGAGGTGGCGCACCGGGCCGGCATCGTGCACCGCGATCTCAAGCCCGCCAACGTGCTGCTGGCCGAGGCCGTGGAGCATGACGTGGCGCCTCGCGTGCGCCTGGCCGACTTCGGCATCGCCAAGATGGCCATGGGCCTGGGAGCCGGAAGGACCCAGGTGGGAGTCTTCGTGGGCACACCGGAGTACGCCGCGCCCGAGCAGTACGAGGGCCTGGAACCCAGCTGGGCCACGGATATCTACGCCGCCGGCGGGCTACTCTGCTTCCTGCTGACGGGTAGCCCGCCCGTGCAGCTCTCCAGCCGCGTGGACCCGGCGCGCTGCCTGGCCCAGCTTCGCGGCCAGCTGCCCCCCCGCCTGCCCTCCCTCGGCCTGGCACCTGCCATCCACGCCGAGCTGCAGCTCATCCTGGATCACAGCGTCACATCCGCCGCCGAGGAGCGCTGGCCCGTCGCTCGGCTGGCCCAGCATGTGCGCGCCCTGGCCGGCTCCGGCAGCGCGACAGACCGCGGGGAATGGGTTCCGACCGCAGCGGCTGCTTCGGCTGATGCGGACGCCACGCTGTTGCCCGAGGACATCCCCGCGGAGTGGAGGCAAGAGCCTGAAAAACCAACTCGCAAGGCAGGCTATCTTCCTTCCAAGCCGGCCCCCTCTGGTCCGGACCAGCCCGCCGGGCCCGCTAACGAGGTTCCGCTGGAGGCGCTGCCCACCATTTGGGAAGGCATGGACGATCCGCAGCAGGATGCAGTCGGCAGCGCGGCCGTGCCACCCAGCGAGGATCTGTCCCTGGACGATCTGTTGGGCGGTCCCGCGCAACCCGCTGGGCCCGCAGCAGCCCCCGCCAGGCCCGATCCGGCCCCCGCCGCTGCCGTGCCGAGCCCAGCGCGGGCAACGGCCGCCCCGCCGAAACAACCATCCCCGCTGGACGCCCAGGCGGCCTTCCTGATCGACCCTCGCGATGAGGCCGCCGCCAGAGCCACGGCCGCGGCGCGTCTGGGACCAGCACTGCAAGAGGAGGAAGGTCGCTGGCGGGCGCAGCGGCCCCAGCCGCTTCCCGCGGACCTGCCCGAGGATCCGGCACAGCTGCTGGCCTTGTTGGGCGCCGTAGGCGACAGAGACCGCGCCCCCCTGCTGGCCAGCCTGCGGCGCGTGTCACTGCCGGAGCTGGGCAGGGCGCTGCGGGTCCAGCGCATGCGGGGCGACCGCCAGACGCGGCGCGGAGTGGCCCTGGCCATCGCCGAGCTGGCCGAGCCACAGTGGACCAGCGTGGCCCGCGCCTTGCTGCAGGACAAGCGAGCCAGCGTGCGCTGCTGCGCCGCCCAGGCCATGGGAGCCGTAGCCAGCGGTTCCTTCGTGGCCCAGCTGGCGCGCCTGCTGGAGGATCCGCAGCCGCTGGTCAGGGGAGCCGCCGCCCGCGGGTTGGCCGAGGCCTGCTACCGCACGCGGGACAGCAAGCGCGGCTTCTCATGGCTGGCGCGCCTGGAGTCCGACTCCGATCCCGAGGTGGGCTGCGCACTGCGTCGGGCCCACGAGATCCTGGAGGGGCAGGGTTGAGCCTCCAGGCGCGACGCCCTGGCTGCGTCGCTCAGTCCAGCACCGCCGGCAAGATGTACTCCACCAGCAGGTAGGCCCCGTCGTAGTCCGGCAGGTAGTCCCTGGTGTTGGTGGTGACCACCACGACCAGGTCCAGGTCGTTCACTACGTAGATCAGCTGCCCGCCGTAGCCCCAGGCGATGCGCAGATCGTAGCCCCCCAGGGTCACCAGCCACCAGTAGTAGCCGTAGTACCAGTTGCCCCCGGCGCCGATATGGCGCTCCGTGGACTCGGCCATCCACTCGGCGGGCACCACCTGGGTGTCACCCCAGCGCCCCTGGTTCAGGGCCAGCAAGCCGAACTTGGCCAGCTCGCGGGGGGTCAGGTAGACGTTGCAGCCACCCGAGAAATAGCCCTGTGGATCGCGGCCCCAATGCTCGGCCACGATGCCCAGGGGCAGGAAGAGGTTCTGGTGGGCGAACTCGCAGGTGCTCATACCCGTGGCTTGGGTGAGCACGGCCGACATCAGGTGGGACTGGCCCGTGCAGTAGTTGAAAGCCTCGCCGGGCTCGTGCGCCAGGGGCAGGTCCAGGATGGCCTTGAGCCAGTCCTCTTCCTGCTGGATCTGGTACTCGCTGTAGTCTTCCTCCCACTGGAAGCCGGCGGACATGGTCAGCAAGTGCCGCAGGGTGATGTCACGCTTGCTGGGGTCGTCGATGTCCTTGAAGTAGTCCGGCAGGAAGGTGTGGAGTTCCTGGTCCAGGCTCTGGATGTGCCCCTGCTCCAAGGCCAAGCCCACCAGGGTCGCGATGATGCTCTTGGAAGAGGAGTGAACGTTGTTGCTATCTTCGATTTCGCTGCCGTGGTAGTAGCGCTCCAGCACCAGGGAACCGTGGCGGAAGATCTGCAAGCTGTTGACATAGGGGCGGTTTTCGAGCTCATCGGCTGCCTGGTTCAGCAGGGCCGAGTCCAGTCCCTGCTCCTCGGGAGAGCTCTCGGCCCAGCCCCCGCTGTGATCGACGGGATCGTTGTAGGTCGGGTTTTCCTCGTAGAAGGTGATGATCCCGTCCTCGTCCTGGCCGATCAGCTCGCAGTCGTAGCTGGCGGGTGCGGAGGTGTCGCCAGATGTGTCATCGCCTGTTTCGCCTTGCGGGTCGCTGTCGCCCGAGCTGTCGCCGTTGCCCGGGGGCGAGCCGGTCTCTCCATTCCCCTCCGAGGGTCCCTCCGCGCACGAACAGCCGCTGAACAGCGCGCAGGACAGCGCCAGGACAAGGGCGCGGGCTTCGTCGATCCACATCGCAGGCTCCTCATCAGCCGGGGCGCAAGCCCGTGGCGTCGCGGTGGGGCAGACCCAGATCGGTCACCAGGTCCATGTCGGCTCCCTGCAAGACCGGCCCCTCCACACAGAGCCGGATGCCGGAGCCGTCCAGGCAGCACTGGCCGCAGATGCCCAGCCCGCACTTCATATAGCGCTCGAAGCTGAGCTGGCAGGGCAGCCCGTGGCGCTGCGCGACGTTGCGCAGGGCCAGCAGCATGGGCTCGGGACCGCAGGCGCAGAGGCTCGGGCTGTCCTGGGACAGCAGGGGCTCCAGCAGCTCCGTCACCAGGCCCTTGTGCCCAAGGCTGCCATCCTCGGTGGCGAAGCGGGCCCCCAAGCCGGCCAGCTCGTCGTGACAGAAGATCTCCTGCGCTGTCCGGGCGCCCAGCAGCAGCGGCGCCCGCCGGCCCTGGCGATCCAGCTCCCGGGCCAGGAAGCGGATGGGCGCCATGCCCATGCCGCCCCCCACGAGCAGGGCATCGCCCCGCAGCTGGAAGCCCCGGCCAAAGGGACCCCTGATCCCCAGCAGATCGCCCGGTCGCACGCGTTCGAGCGCCCGCGTGAAGGGGCCCACGCTGCGCAGGACCAGCTCAAGGCCGTCCTCGTCCAGCGCCGAGATGGAGAAGGGCTTTTCGTCCACGCCGGGCAACCAGAGGAAGACGAACTGACCCGGGCTGGCGTCGAAGGACTTCGGGAAACGCAGGCTGCGGATGCCAGGACCCCACTCGGTGACCTCGAGCACGGGCAAGCTGAGGACCGCGTCAGCCATGGACAGCTCCCACGATGGACGGCAAGCTCGCCTCGCCATGATGGGCCAGGTAGGCGCTCAGCTCCTGGTTGATCTCTTCCAGCACCCCCAGCCCCTTGCGATAGAGGGCCGTGCCCAGGCCCAAGGCGCTGGCGCCGGCCAGCAGCAGCTGCAGCGCTCCCTCGGCGGACTCGACGCCGCCCGTACCGATGATGGGCAAGCTGCAGGCGCGCCGGATCTCCCAGACCGCCTTGACCGCCAAGGGCAGGATGGCCGGACCGCTGAGACCGCCCACCAGGTTGGACAGCACGGGGCGGCGCGCCTGCGGATCGATGATCATGCCCGGACCGACGGTGTTGATGGCTGTGATCGCCCTGGCGCCGCCGCGCTGGCAGGCCTGCGCCATCTCCGCCAGGGACAGGCAGCCGGTGCTGAGCTTGACGGAGACCGGGATGCCTCCGGCCCGGGCCACCACCTGGCGCGTGATGCGCTCGGTGGCCTGCGGGTCGCTCGCAAAGGGCTGGCCGAACTCCGCCGCCACGTTGGGACAGGAGACGTTGACCTCGAAGAGCTGGGGCCGGGCCTGGGCCAGGATCTCGGTCACCTGGGCGAACTCCTCGACATCGGCGCCAAAGACGGAAGCGATCACCGGAGCGCTGAAGCGCGCCTTGAACTGCCTGATCTCCTCCGCCATGGCCTCGGCCCCCGGGTTGGACAGGCCCACGGCGTTCAGCAGCCCCTGCTCATAGGGAGCCACCACCGGCCCGGGATGACCCTTGCGGGGCCGCAGGGAGCAAGACTTGGTGGTGACGGCGTGGGCGCCGTGTCGTACGGCCAGGCCCATGGACGAGGCCGAAACGCCGAGGATGCCCGAAGCCAGCACGAGCGGCCCCTCCAGCGCGACGCCGGCCAGCTGTGTGGCGAGACTGGGTGGGGCCATGGGGTCTTCCGGAAGAGGAGAGAGTCCCTTATCGCGAAGCGGGACGGCGTGATAGCAGGGAGCGCCCGAGAGGAGGCGGACCCGTGGAGCTGGTCTTCGAAGAGATCGACCGAGAGGAGACACCGCTGGGCGTGCTCAGCCTGCACCGCTACCGCGCGCCCGATGGAGAGAGCGGCTACGAAGTGCGCATCGACGGCCAGTTTCTGATGGCCAGCCACGGTGCCCAGGGTGAGCGACACATGGCCTCCATGGCCAGGAGCTTGTTCGCTCGGCCCAGCAACGAGCTGCGCGTGCTGGTGGGCGGTCTGGGCGCCGGGCATACCCTGCGGGCCGCCCTGGACCTGCCGGGCGTCGTGGCCGTGGACGTGGTGGAGCTGGGCGCCAAGGTGGTGCGCTGGAACCGGCGTTGGTTCGCCGAGGGCAACGGGCATGCCCTGGACGATCCGCGGGTGCAGGTGATCGTGGCCGACCTGGCCACCGAGCTGGTGCGGGCGGATCAGCGCTGGGACCTGATGCTGCTGGACGTGGACAACGGCCCTGGTTGGTTGGCCGCCCAAGGCAACGCCGGGCTCTACCAGCGGCGTGGCTTGCGCCGCTGTCGCCGCGCCCTGCGGCCGGGGGGCGTGCTGGCGGTCTGGAGCCCGGACGCCAACCCCGTCTTTTTCGAGGCGTTCCGGGCCGTGTTCCCGCTGGGCCGTCAGCAGCGCACCGCCAGCGCCAACCCAATCGGCGAGCGGGGCGACGACGTGGTGTACCTGGGGATTCGAGATCTCCGGACCTGAGCGATCCTCGTCGAGCGAGGGGCAACGACCGGGGCCATCAGGGCAGGACGAACTCCAGCTCGCGAATGCGGAAGACGCGCTCGCAGAAGGCGCAGCGGAACTTGCTTGAACGGTCGTCGATGGCCCGAAAGCGCGTAGTGACGCCGCGCTCGGTGTTGGTGATGCAGTTGGGGTTGCGACAGCGCCCCAGCGACACGATCTCTCTGGGCGGTCGCAGCACCAGCTTCTTGTCCACCTGGTACTCGACCACGCGCTTGATGGTCACGCCGGGCGTGACCAGCGAGATGTGCTCCGCCACCTCTGCAGGCAGGTCGTGATCCTGCAGCTTGATCATGTCCTTGCTGCCGATCTTGTTGCTGGCGTAGTTCAGCCCCAGCGTGATCACGATGGCGTCCAGGCCAGGGTAGGCGCGGATGATCTCCACGATGCGGATGCCCGCGCCGGCCGGGATGTGGTCGATGACGATGCCGTTGCGGATCTTGGGAATATGAAGGAGTTTTTCGCGCGCGCTCATATCTTCGCCCCCAGCAGGTGCAGCAGGATGCCCTGGCGCATGATCATGCCGTTGTAGACCTGGTCGAAGTAGCCGGCGTGAGGCGTGCCATCGATGTCCGTGTCGATCTCGTCCACCCGCGGCAGAGGATGCAGCACCTTGAAGTGGCTGCGCACGTTCTTGAGCATGGAGGCCTGCAAGCGGAAGACGCCCTTGACCTTTTCGTACTCCAGCGGGTCGGGGAAACGCTCGCGCTGGATGCGGGTCATATAGACCAGGTCGCAGTGTTCCACGGCCGCCTGCAGGTCGTCGGTCTCGACGAAGGACTGCCGGTGCCCCTGCTCGTCCCACTTCAGGTAGTCGGGCACGCGCAGGGCCTCGGGTGAGGCCAGCACGAACTCGTTGCCCCCGAAGAGCATCAGCGTGCGCAACAGCGAGTAGACGGTCCGCGAGTACTTAAGATCGCCAGCCAGGCAGATCTTGAGGTCGGTGATGCGACCGAAGCACTTGAAGATCGTGTACAGGTCCAGCAGGGTCTGGGTGGGGTGCTGGTTGGTGCCGTCGCCGGCGTTGATCACCGGCAAGCTGCTGGACTCGGCTGCCAGGCGAGCCGCCCCCTCCTGGGGATGGCGGATCACCATGATGTCCACGTATCTCTCGATGGTGAGCACCGTGTCCAGGAAGGTCTCGCCCTTCTTGACCGAGGTGCTGGCCGTGCCCGTGAAGCCCATCACGTCGCCGCCCAGCCGCCGCATGGCCGCCTCGAAGCTGTTCTTGGTGCGCGTGCTCGGCTCGAAGAACATCAGCATCAAGAGCTTCCCGCGCAAGAGCTCCAGCTTCTCGCGCGGCGGTATCTCCTCGGCCTTTGCGGCCAGGGAAAGGTAGAAGAGCAGATCCTCCGCCGAGAGCTCGTTGGCAGAAATCAGGTCTTTCTTCATGTCGCATTCTCCAGTCGGCGCGCCAATTGGTTCGTCCAGGCCACGGGGTCGTCCGCAGCCAGCAGAGACCGTCCCGTGATCACGTAGTGTCGCTGGATGAAGGAGAAGCGGGCGGGGTCGCCACCCTGCTTGCCGTAGCCCGGCGAGTAGAACTCCAGCTGCTCGGAATCCAGGCCGGCTTGTTGCAGCGCCCGCAGCGCCGCCTCGGGCTTGGTGAGGGGCACGACGAAGGCGCGCACGCCCAGCGCGGCGGCCGCCGCGTACATGCGCCCAGGGGCGTCATCACCCAGAAAACCCCCTTCGCAGGCCAGGTAGGCCGGATGGGTCATCACCCCGCCCACGATTGTCTTCAGGTCTCGCTCCTTCAGGGCCAGGGCCCAGGCTTCCAGCGTGCGCGGCCCGGCCTGCGGAAAGAGGATCACCTCGTCCAGGCCGGCCTGCGCCATGACCTGGGCGAAGAGGCCACCGGTGTCTGGGATATCGGTGGCGGCCTTCTGGTGGTCGTAGATCAGAGGCTTGTCGGTCAGGGCCCGCAGGCGCTCCACAGCCCTGGGCAGGCCCCAGCCCAAGCCGAGGGCGAAGCCCAGCTTGAAGCCGTGGACAAAGGGATGCTGCCCCAGGGCGCCCACCAGGTCGGCGGCCCGATCCAGGTCCGGGCTGTCCAGGGCAGGCACCAGGCGCCAGGTCTTGGCGGTCATGATCCCTCCTCGAGAAAGCGGCGTACCAGCTCGGCCTGGGCGGCGTCGCGGGGTGCCAGGTAGCGTTGCAGATCATCGAGTCGAGCCAGGGATGCCAGGGGAGGCAGCTCGGGCCCCCAGGGGACGCCCCGCGGCCGGCGATCCAGGCCCACCAGGATGCCGATGGGCTTGACCCCGAAGCTGCGCTCCAGGGCTCGGGCCGCCTGCAGCTTGGTGCCACCCGAGGACAGCACGTCGTCCACGATCACCACCCGATCTCCGGGCCGGGGCGCGCGACCGCTGAATGCGCCCCCTTCTCCATGGCGCTTGACCTCCTTGCGGTCGTAGAAGAAGGGGAGATCGCGCTCGAAGAGACGCCAGCTGCCCACCGCGGTCACCGCGGCCAGCGCGATGCCCTTGTAGGCCGGACCGAAGAGCAGGTCGGCCTGCGGGTAGTGCAGCTGCAGGCCGCGGGCCATGTGCTGGCCCAGCTTCTCCAGGTCGCGGCCCGCGTCGATGTCGCCGAAGTTGGCGAAGAAGGGTGAGTGAGCGCCCGATTTCAGCGTGAAGTCGCCGAAGCGCAGCGCACCGCTGGACACTAGAAACTCGACGAAGCGGGCAGCCGCGTCGCTCATGACATCACCTCGTGTGCAGGGTTGATAGGGCTGAATTCGCCGTCTTTGCAGGCCAGAGTGCCGTTGCAGAACACGGCGCGCACTCGCCAGTCCAGGGCCAGCTCGCCGTAGGGCCGCGTGGCCGCCCTGCTGACGACCGGCAGCGCCCGCGGGCTACTCCGCTGCACCAGCACCAGATCCGCCGCGTGGTCGGCCTCGATGGCGCCCCTGCCACGGATGCCAAAGCAGGCGCAGGCCCGCGCGCTGCCCAGCTGCAACAGGCGCTCCCAGCTGATGACGTCCTCGTCCACGAGGCGCAGCAGCAAGGGCATCAGCCACTCGATGCCGGCGATGCCCGAGGGCGCCTTGCCGGCTTTCGCCTTCTCGTCGGGGCTGTGGGGCGCGTGGTCCGTACTTACGAAGTCCAGCAGGCCGCTCCCCAGCGCCTGGCGCACGGCCTGCCGATCCTCGGCGGTGCGCAGGGGCGGGTTGACCTGCAACAGGGCGCCCCGCTCCAGCTGGTCCTGCTGGGTGAAGAAGCAGTAGTGGGGACAGGTCTCGCCCCAGACATCGAAGCCGTCGCGCTTCATGCGCGCCAGCCAGGACAGCTCCTGGCTGGTGCCCACGTGGCAGAGCACCAGCCGCGGGCGGCGCTCTGCGGGCAGGCCACGCAGCACCTGCTCCAGCTTGTACAGCGCCGCCACCACCGCGATGCGCGGCCGGGCCTGGTGGTGGGCCAGCCCCTGCTGGGGCTCGGGGAACATGCTCTCGTCCTCGGCGTGCACGCAGATCCTGGGCCAGCTGCCCAGCAGCGCCTCCAGCCGGGCGTGGTCGGAGATGCCGGCCTGGGCGCTGGCGCGAGACATATAGAGCTTGAGCGAGGCGATACGCGCCGGATCCACGGCCGGGTCGCGGCGCGAGGCCTGCAGGTGCAAGCCCCAGTTCACCCGGCACTTGCGGGCGAAGTGCTGGCGCTTGGCCTCCAGCCGGGCCGCCGTGGTGCAGGGAGGGACGTTGTTGGGCATGTCCAGCAGGGTGGTGACGCCCCCGGCCAGGGCCGCCCGCGAGCCATTGGCGATGCCCTCTTTGTATCGCTGGCCGGGCTCACGCAGGTGGGTGTGGGCGTCCACCAGCCCCGGCAGCACCAGCAGCCCGCTGGCGTCCAGGTCCTCGGGGCCCCGGGGGCCCCGATCTCCCGGCTTCGGGAAGACCTTGCCGGCACACAGCGCCAGCGAGCCATCGCGAAAGCGACCTCTGCCGTCGAGCCAGCGCGCGTTGCGGATGTGCAAGGATCACTCCCACTCGATGGTGCCCGGAGGCTTGGTCGTGATGTCGTAGAGCAGGGGACCTGCGCCCGGGATGGCCGCGACGGCGCTGGCCACCTGGTCCAGCAGGGCCGCGTCCATGCGGTAGAAATCGGCGGTCATGGCATCGCGGGACGTGACCGGGCGCAGCACGAAGGCCTGCTGCCCCTGGGGGTCGAAGAGCGGCAGCGCCACCACGGGCATCTGCCAGATCTGCGCGCAGCCGGCCGTGAGCCGATGGGCCTCGTGGTCGGCCTGGCGCAGGCGATCCATGGCGGACCGGTCGATGGAGGCTCGATTCAGCCGCAGCCTTGGGGGCTGCCCTTGTCCCGGCCAGTAGACGGCCCGGTTCAGAGAGTCCAGGCGGTTGACCACCTCGCTGGCGCAGGCATGCAGCCGCTCCCAGTCGCAACGAGGCCCCTGCACGGTCCACAGCAGCGCCGGGTGGCGGTAGCTGCGGGCATCGCCCTGCACCCCGACGCTGCGCAGGGGCAGCAGGGCCGCACCCAGCCCGTAGCTGGCGGCCAGGGCCTGCAGCTCGGCGTTCTCCACGTTGAAGCCCTGCTCGGGCTGATCGCTGTCCGAGCAGAGATAGCGGATGGCCAGCCCGGGGCCCGGGAAGGGATGGCGCGCCACCAGCTCCGCGGGCAGCTGAAGCTCGCTTCCCAGCTGCCGCACCTCGTGCTTGTACAGGTCCAGCAGGGGCTCGATGACTTTTCCCGACCGGATCAGTCGCTCGATCTCGGGCACCCGGTTGTGGTGGGTCTTGATCACCGCGGCCTTGGCCGTGGCGCCGCTCTCGATGCTGTCCGGGTAGATGGTGCCCTGCACCAGCAACCAGTCGTCGCCCAGGCCCAGGCCGCCCAAGCGGTCCTGCACCTCTTCCACGAAGAGACGGCCGATGATGTGCCGTTTCTCCTCGGGATCCGTCACGCCCTCCAGGGCGGAGAGGAAGCGTGGCTCGGCCTGTGCCAGCTCCAGGTGACGCAGGCCGAGATCGGCCAGGGCGGCCACCACCTGCCGCGACTCGTCCAGCCGCATGAAGCCCGTGTCCACGTGCAGGCACTGCAGGCGATCCGTCCCCACCGCCCGCAGGCAGAGGGCCAGGGCCACCAGGGAGTCCACCCCCCCGGAGACGAGCAGGAAGAGCTTCTTCCCCTCGGCTGCTCTGCGCGTCTGATCCTCGAGCAGCTGGGCGTAGCTGGCCGCGTTCCAGTCGCGCTTGGCCCCGCTGATGGCCAGGAAGTTGTCCAGGATGGCATCCCCGTGGGCCGTGTGATGCACCTCGGGATGGAACTGTAGGCCAAATATGCGTCGATCAGGGGATTCGAAGGCGGCGATGGGCAGGCCGTCCGACGAGCTGGTGACACGGTATCCAGGGGGCAGCTGCGTCACCTTGTCGCGGTGGCTCATCCAGACGCGTTGCACGCCGTCCAGGCCGTGAAACATGGACGAACCTGTGTCGCAGCGCGCCGTCGCCACGCCGTACTCGCCCAGTCCGCCCCCCTGCACCTGTCCGCCCACGGTAGCCGCCAGCAGCTGGTGGCCGTAGCACAGGCCCAGGATGGGGACGTCGGCGCTGAGGGGGTCGAAGGACAGCCCGGGCGCGCCTGGCTCGTAGATCGAGGAGGGACTGCCAGAGAGGATCACGGCCTTGACGGTCGGGTCCGCTGCCGGGTCGAAGCCCTCGGGAGGCAGGATGCGGCTGTAGATGCCCAGCCCGCGCACGCGCTTGGCTATCAGGTGGGTGTATTGGCCGCCGTAGTCCAGGATGGCGACGCTGTCTATTTGTTCTTCGAGCATACGCGCTCCTGCTCGATCTCATCGAGAAGGCCTTCGGAGACCTGCGTAGGGTACTGACCCGAGAAGCAGGCGAAGCAACAGGGGAGGTCTTCGTAGAGCTCCTGCAGGTCCTCCAGGCGTTGGTAGACCACCGCTTCCGCTCCCAGGTAGCGGGCTATCTCCCCCTGGGGGTAGTTGGCGGCGATCATCTCGCGCTTGATGGACATGTCGATGCCGTAGACGCAGCGGTAGCGGAAGGGAGGCGAGGCCGAGACGAAGTAGACCTCCCGCGCGCCGTTGTCCTTGAGCAAGCGCACCAGGTGGCGCGAGGTGGTGCCGCGCACGATGGAGTCGTCCACCACGGCCACCTTCTTGCCCCGGATGACGTCCTTGATGGGGTTGAGCTTCTGCCGCACCACGCGCTCGCGGGACTCCTGGTCCGGGCTGATGAAGCTGCGACCGATGTGGGGATTCTTCACCAGCCCACGGCGGTAGGGCACATCCAGGGACTCGGCCATGCCCGAGGCGAAGAAGTAGGCCGACGAGGGCACGTCGATCACGATGTCGGGCTGCAGGCCCGTGCGTCGGAAGGTCTCTGCCAGCTTGCGAGACATGCGCACACGCTCACCGGCCACGGTGCGACCCTGCAGCACCGAGTCCTCGAGCGCGAAGTAGATGTACTCGAAGACGCAGAATGCGGGTCCGGCGCAGGTGCAGCGGCGGCTGTGCACCTGGCGGTGCTGGTCGATGAAGATCGCTTCACCCGCCTCGAGGTCGCGCAGCAGCTCGTAGCCCAGGTAGTCGAAGCAGTTGGACTCGGAAGCGAAGGCGTAGGCGATTCCGCGATCGGTGTAGCGTCGCCCCATCAGCAAGGGCCTGATGCCCTGCACATCGGTGAAGGCCAGCAGGCCCACATTGGCGATGATGGCGATGACCGAGTAGGCGCCCTGCACCTTGCGCTGGGTGGCGGCCACGGCTTCGAAGATCTCATCCACCGAGATGCTGGCCAGGTTCTTGGTCTCGAGCTCCGCGGCCAGGGTGTAGAGGATCAGCTCCAGATCGCAGGTGGTCTGCACCAGGCGGTGGTTCTCGTTGTACAGGCATCGGCGCCGCTGCTGGAAGTTCACCACGTTGCCGTTGTGCACCATGGCGATGCCCAGGGGGTAGTTGACGGCGAAGGGCTGGGCGTCCAGCGCATGGTTGGTGCCCACGGTGGCGTAGCGCACATGCCCCAGGCCGCAGTCGCCCTTCAGCCGACCGATGTGGCGCTCCTTGAAGACATCGGCCACCAGGCCCAGGCCTTTCTTGAGCCGGAAGGCCCCGTCGAAGCTGACCACGCCGGCCGCATCCTGCCCGCGGTGTTGCAGCGCGCCCAGGCCGGAGACCAGCTCGGCGAAGACGTCGTCTTGCCCGTAGATGCCTATGATTCCGCACACATCGTCACCTGGGCTCGCTTGAGGAACAGCTCGCGCAGCACCTGGCTGTAGAAACGGTGCTCCACGGCCAAGCCGCGGGCCTCCACTTCCTCCAGGTTGCGCGCGCCGCGCAGATCCACGGTCTTCTTGGCCAGCACCGGGCCGGTATCGAGCCCTTCGTCCACCAGGTGCACCGTGACGGCGGTGGAGGGCAGCCGCTTGTCCCAGGCCCAGCGATAGCCGTGCAGCCCCTGGTGCTGCGCGGTGTCGGCTGGGTGGATGTTGACGACCCGCCCCGCATAGCGCCGCACGACCTGGGGAGAGAGGATGCGCATGAAGCCCGCCAGGACAAGGTAGTCCAGCGCATGGGGCTCCAGCAGCTCCAGCAGCTCGCGGTCGTAGGCCTGCCTGGGGCGGCGCAGCGAGCTGTGCACCAGCGTGGGCACGCCCAACTCGCGCGCCTTGGCCAGGCCCGCCGCCTTGGGGCGGTTGGAGCACACCAGCGCCACTTCGCAGCAGTCCGAGAGCGTACCCTGCCGGACCTGCTCCAGGATGGCCACCATATTGCTGCCGCGGCCCGAGATCAGGATCGCGATGCGGGCGGGGCTCATGCGCGCCATGGACGCCTGCCGATGTCGCTGCGGTGGAACTTGCCCTCGAACTGGATGGCCGCGCAAGCGCGGTAGGCGCGGCGCAGGGCGCTGTCCAGATCGGGCCCCTGGCCCACCACGTTCAGCACGCGTCCCCCCGCAGTCAGCAGCTCGTCGCCGCTCCGCCGTGTACCGGCGTGAAAGACCAGCAGCTGCGGATCGAGCTCGTCCAGACCCGTGATGGGCAGGCCCTTGGGGTAGGCTCCGGGGTATCCCCCGGAGGCCAGCACCACGTCGGCGAAGTAGCCACCGTGAAAGGCCAGCTGCTGCTTCTCCAGCGTGCCGTCGCAGCAGGCCAGGCAGAGCGCCAGCAGGTCGCTCTTGAGGGCGGGCAGCACCACCTCGGCCTCGGGATCCCCCAGGCGCACGTTGTACTCCAGCAGGCGTGGCCCATGACTGGTGATCATCAAGCCGAAGTAGATCACGCCGCGGTAGGCGATCCCTTCCTGGCGCAGCCCGTCCAGCGTGGGCTGGACCACGCGGTTCAGAACCTGGCCGGCCATGGCGTTGTCGAACCAGGGCACGGGGCAGAAGGCGCCCATGCCACCGGTGTTGGGGCCGCGGTCGCCATCCAGCAGCTGCTTGTGATCCTGGGAGGGCTGCAGCAGGCGGATGTGCTCGCCGTCGGTGAAGCCGATCACCGACACCTCCGCACCTTCCAGCCGCTCCTCGGCCAGGCAGGGCGCGTCATCGCCGTAGCGCGAGCTGATCCGCTCCAGCGCCTGCTCGGCCTCATCCATGCTCTGGCAGACGAAGACGCCCTTGCCAGCGGCCAGACCGTCGTACTTCAGCACCAGGTCGCCGCCCATTTCCAGGGCCGCCTGCCGCGCCTGCGCCACGCCCTGGCAGGCCCGGAACCCGCCCGTGGCCACGTCGTGCCGTGCCATGAACTGCTTGGCCCAGATCTTGGAACTCTCCAGGCGCGCGCCGTCGCGCCCCGGGCCGAACACGCGCACCGAACCGCTGGCGAAGTGGTCGGCCAGGCCCGCGTCCAGAGGCGCTTCGGGGCCCACCACCAGCAGATCGATGGCGCGCTGCTGGCAGAAGGCCTCCAGAGCGTGGAAATCCATGGGATCGAGATCCACGTTGTTTTCCGTGCCGCCGTTGCCAGGGATCACGTACAGATCAGCCGGGTTCACGCACTGGCCGAGCTTCCAGGCCAGGGCGTGTTCGCGGCCGCCGGAGCCGATGATTGCCACTCTCATGGTCAGAACCTCTCCTGTTCTTCGGGAGGGATCACGCGCTCCGCCTCGTCCAGCACCAGCTCCACCAGCTGGCCGGCAGCGCCGGTGTATCCAGGCACGTCAAGCTGCTGCAGCCGGGCTCGGGCGCCATCGCTGATGGGCAGCTTTCCGACCAGAGCTTGCAGCACCTGCCGGCCCACCTTGCGGCCCTGGGTGCCCCTGCGCAGCAGGTCGTAGGGATCATCCAAGCCTTCGACGCGCAGGATGGTCTGATAGGCCTCGGCCAGCAGCTCCGGGTGCGCCCGCAGCTCTTCCAAGCAGCGCGGGGCGTCCAGCTCCAGCTTGCCCAGGCCCCGCAGGGTCTGCTGCAGCGCCAGGTGGCTGTGGGCCATGGCCACGCCCACGTTGCGTGTCACGGTGCTGTCCGAGAGATCGCGCTGCAACCGGGACTGGCAGAGCTCGTCAGAGAGCACGCGCAACAAGGCGTTGGCGAGCTTGATGTTTCCTTCGCTGTTCTCGAAGTTGATGGGGTTGACCTTGTGGGGCATGGTGGAGGAACCCACCTGCTCTTCGTCTCGCAGCTGCACGAAGTAGCTGCGGGAGATGTAGAGCCAGAAGTCGCGATCCAGGTCCAGCACGATGTTGTTGACCGCGCGCACCAGGTTGAAGAGTTCGGCCCAGGCGTCGTGATCCTCGACCTGGGTGGTGACCGGGTTCGGCTCCAGGTCCAGGCTGGCCACGAACTCGCGGGAGAAGGTCAGCCAGTTGTACTCGGGGAAGGCCGCGATCATGGCGGACAGGTTGCCCGTGGCGCCGTTCAGCTTGCCGCGGAAGCGGAACTTGGAGAGCTTCTCCCGCTGCCGAAGCAGGCGCCACAAGAAGACCGCCACCTCTTTGCCCGCCGTGGTGGGCGAGGCGGGTTGACCATGGGTGTGGGCCGGGAAGGGGATGTGCTGCCACTGCGCGGCCAGGTCCGCCAGCCGGTGCAACAGCCGGTCCAACAGGGGTAGATAGGCCTTCAGCACGTAGTCCTGGAACAGGCCCGACCAGGCCAGGTTGGTGACATCCTCGGAGGTGAGCCCGAAGTGCACCATCTGGCCATAACGCAGGTCCAGCTTCTCCTTCAGGAAGAGCTCCACCGCCTTGACGTCGTGGTTGATACGGGTCTCGATGGCCTTGAGCTCTCTGAAATCACCGTCGGTGAACTGGGCGCTGGCCATGTGGATGCGCCTCTTCTCGTCCGCGCTGAGGCGCGGGAAGAGCCGGGTCTCGTTCAGCGCCAGCAGGTAGCGCAGCTCCACGCGGCAGCGGGCGCGCATCAAGGCGCTCTCGGAGAACCAGATCCCAAGGGCTGCCAGCTGATCGCGGTAGCGACCGTCGAGGGGGGAAATGGCGCGGTCCATTCACATCTCCCTGAGCTTGGCATCCTGCTCGCGCAGGCCGGCCTTCAGTTCGGCTATCTCCCCGTTGAAGCGTTGGCGCAGGCTGCGCAGGTTGAGGCTGCGCAGCGCCAGCATGGCGGCCGACTCGGGTCGCACTACCGTGCCCGCCGGGGTCTTGGACGGCAGCATGAGGGAGGAGTTGATGTTGATCAGCAGGTCCAGCTTGTCCTTGAAGGGCGGGGCGTTGATCACCGGCAGGTTGAAGTTGGCCGCCACGGCGCCGCCCAGGCCATTGGAGAGGCCCGCCACCGCCACCACCGCCCCCGGCTCCAGCGAATGGTTGTAGAAGCCGGCCATGGCCGTGATCTCCTCGGCGTTCTTGTGAGCCGAGACCACACGCATATGGGCCGCGATGTCGTAGGATTCCACGAAGGCCTTGATCTTCTTGCTGTGCTCAGCGTCGATGGGCGAGCCCATCAGGATGGCCACGTAACCGGGCTTGATCACGTCGCGAGCCACCAGGTTGCGGTACAGGCGCGCTGCGGGATCGTCCGTCGCGGCGGGGGCCGGGCCGCCCGTGATGCGTTCGAAGATCTCCCGGTAGCGCTTGGAAGTCTCGGCGATCACCTCTGCGGGCAGGCTGCTGGGGTAGCTCTTGCCCTGCTTGTGCCGCAGCAGCCAGGCGCGCACGAACTCCTTGTCCAGTTGCTCGGCCCGGACCGGATCCCGCTCCCAGCTCTCTGCGGGCCAGAAGCGCGAAGAGTCGGGGGTGTGGATCTCGTCGATCAGGACGAGCTGCCCGTCGATCAGTCCGAACTCGTACTTGGTGTCCACCAGGATGATGCCCCGCTCGGCCAGCAGCTGGCTGCCGCGGGCGAAGAGGCGCAGGGCGATGCGCTCCATCTCGCGGTAGGTCTCGGCGGGCGCCCAGCCCTCGGCGGCGATGGCCGCGGGCGTGATCTCCCGATCGCTGGCCTCTTTCGTGGTGGGATTGACCAGGGGCTGGGGCAGGCGGCAGTTGCAGGTCAGGCCGTCGGGCACCTCGCGCCCCGAGAAGCGGCGCTCGCCCTTGGCGTAGCGACGCCACATCGAGCCGCAGAGGTAGCCGCGCACGATCACCTCGATGCGGATGGGTTGGGCCTCGCGCACCAGGGACACGCTGGGATCCACCTGCTCCAGCAGGTGGTTGGGCACGATATCCGCGCATTGCTCGAACCAGAAGTTGGTCAGGCTGTTGAGCACCGCACCCTTGCCAGGGATGGGGGTCTGCAGCACCTGGTCGAAGGCGGAGAGACGGTCGGTGGCCAGGATCAGAAGTTTCTCGGGACCAGCGCGGTAGATCTCCCGCACCTTGCCGCTGTGCAGGTGACGTAGCTGGCCGAGGGTGAAATCGTTCAGGGCGGACATGATCGACTCCGTGGGGGAGGGGTTCTTTCAGTGCTTGAA
The DNA here is from genome assembly GCA_964454135.1 of uncultured Enterobacterales bacterium. Lineage (GTDB taxonomy): Bacteria > Myxococcota_A > UBA796 > UBA796 > JAFGLY01 > CAYVQL01. The sequence goes on from CAYVQL010000054.1 coordinate 30,538, forward strand.
GTGCCGCAGGCCGGTGAACGCCATGGCAAGGCCCAAGGCGTCGCAGCGCCGGATGACGCCCTTGTCGCGCATGGAACCGCCAGGCTGGAAGAGGTGGCGAATACCGGCTGTTGCGGCTTCCTCGACGTTGTCGGGGAAGGGGAAGAAGGCGTCGGAGACCAGGTAGGCGGCCCCCAGCTGCTCGCTGACGTGGGCAGCCGCGCCCGGGTTGGCTTCCTGGCACTCCAGCTCCAGGTTGGCCAGGGCGCGGGCCAGGGCCAGGCGGGTGGCGTCCACGCGGTTGGGCTGGCCGGCCCCAATGCCCAGCAACTGCAGGCTGCCGCAGCTCATGCGACGCACTACCACGATGGCGTTGGAGCGCACCTGGCGCACCGCCTGGATGCCGAAGCGCAGCAGCTCTTCGTCGGTCTCCGCGGGGCGCCGCTCGGTGACCCAGCGCAGGCCGTCCAGGTCCTGGGTGTCGCGCTCCTGCAGCAGCAGGGCGCCGGGCAGGTGGCGCAAGCTGCGCTCCCCCGCCAGCTGGTCCGGGTGGAAGCGCACGATGCGCAGGTTTCGGTTGCGGCCCAGGTACTCGGCCACGCCCGGGGCGAAGCCGGGCGCGGCCACCACCTCGACGAACTTGCGCTGTCGGACTTTCTCGGCGTGCAGGTTCAGGAAGCGCGGTGTCTCCAGCTCCAGGGGCCGGTTGAAGGCGATCACCGAGCCAAAGGCCGAGAGGGGGTCGCCGGCCCAGGCCGCCTGGAACACGGCAGGCTGGTCGTCGCCCTGGGCCAGGCCACAGGGGTTATTGTGCTTGACGATGGCGCAGCCAGGACCCGAGAGCCCGCAGACCGACTCCAGGGCGGCGTGGATGTCGATGATGTTGTTGTGCGAAAGGGCCTTGCCGCCCAGCAGCTGCAGGTCGTGCAGCGAGCGCTCTGCGCCGCGCTGCCGCAGGAACCAGGCCCGTTGGTGGCTGTTCTCGCCGTAGCGCAGGGGCTGGGGCTGGTCAAAAGCCAGGCGCAGGCTGAGCTGGCCGGCACGTTCGTCGAGCGTGCTCGCGATGACAGCGTCGTAGTCGGCCGTGTGGTGGAAGGCCTTGCGGGCCAGGCGCAGGCGCGTCTCGCGACAGAGCGCTCCGTCACTGACGCGCAGTTCCTGCAGCAGGGCGGGGTAGTCGCCGGGGTCCGAGACCGCGGCCACGAACTCGGCGTTCTTGGCCGCCGCCCGCAGCATGGTGGGGCCGCCGATGTCGATCTGCTCGATAAGTTCAGGCAGGGGAGCCCCGGCCTGGGCGGCCTGCTGGAAGGGGTAGAGGTTGCAGACCACCATGTCGATGGGCTCGATGCCCAGGCCCGCGGCTTCCTCGGCGTGAAGCTGCCGGTGGAAGAGGATGGCCGACTCCACGGCGAAGGACAGGGTCTTCATGCGGCCGCCGAAGGCCTCGGGATTGCCGCTGACCGCCGAGATGTCGGTCACCGTCAGCCCCGCCTCCCGCAGCACCACGGCGGTGCCGCCGGTGGAGATCAGCTGGCAGCCGAAGTCCGCCAGCAGCTGGGCCAGGGGCAGCAGACCCCGCTTGTCGGAGAGGCTGAGGAGGGCTTTCCGGATCTTCATGACAACTCCGCGACCAAAGATCGAAAGACCGTGAGCCCCTGCCCATCCTCGCTGATGCCAGGATCGCGGCGCTTGAGAGCCGGCCAGTTGGGGTGATTGTAGAGGGAGAGGAAGGCCTCGGGGTGGGGCATCATGCCCAGCACGCGGCCGCTGGGATCGCAGAGACCGGCGCAGTGCAGGTCCGAACCGTTGGGATCCAGGGGGTATTGGCAGGTGGGCGCGCCCTGGGCATCGCAGTAGCGCAAGCAGCACAGGCCGCCCTGCAGGATGCGCTGCCGTACGCCGTCGTCGCGCAGCAGCAGGCGGCCCTCGCCGTGGCGCACGGGCAGCTCGATCAGATCCTGGCCGCGCAGGAAGGGCGTGCCCGTACCGGGCTCCACCCGGCAACGAACCCAGCGATCCTCGAAGCGCCCCGAGCGGTTGGTGGTCAGGGTGACCTCTTGCTCGCCCAGGCCCTGGCTGTCGGGCAGCAGGCCCAGCTTGACCAGCACCTGGAAGCCGTTGCAGATGCCCAGCAGGTAGCCCCCGCGGTCGCGGTGGCGCCGCAGGGCCTGCAGCAGCGAGCGGCCGTCGGGCAGGCGCTTGTAGCGCAGCTTGTTGGCCAGGGCCTTGCCAGAGCCCAGGTCGTCGCCGAAGGAGAAGCCGCCGGGCAGGTTCACCACCTGGAAGTCGTCCAGCAGCACGCGGCCCAGAAAGACCTCGTTCAGGTGGGCGATGCGCGCATTGGCGCCGGCCAGACGCCAGGCCGCGGCCAGCTCCTCTTCGCAGTTGATGCCAAAGCCCGTCAGCACCAGGGCGCGGGGCGGGTTCATGGCTCACCTCCGGACTGCCGACGCAGGCCGTCCGCCCAGGCCTGCTGCAGCGCCGCCACGGGCAGGTCCAGCAGCGGCTCGCCACGCAACGCCGCTCGCAGCCGCGGCTCTTCGGTCACGCGGCCCAGGGGGCGACAGGCCTCGCCCAGCAGCTCCTGCAGCGCTTCCAGGCGCTGGGGGCGCACGCTGGCCAAGAAGCGCGAGTGGGACTCGGAGAAGAGCAGGGTCAGCGCGTCCAGCCCCCAGCCGCGCAGCTCCACGTGGCAGCCCAGCTGCGCCCCGAAGCAGCTCTCGGCCAGGGCCACCCCCAGGCCGCCATCGGACAGGTCGTGGCAGGACTCCAGCAGCCCCTGCTCTGTGGCCTGGGACACGCGCTGGTACAGGTCGCGGGCCTGCTCCTTGCGAACACGCGGCACGCTGGCGCCCAGCTGGCCGAAGAGGCGGTAGAGCTGGCTGCCCCCCAGCTCCGGCCAGGTGCGGCCCAGCAGGCAGATATGATCGCCGGGCGCCTTGAACTCCGAGCTGACCGCACGCCGCACGTCGTCGAAGCGCGCCACCATGGAGTACAGGATGGTCGGCGGCACCGAGATCTTGACGCCATCAGCCCGAAAATCGTTCTTCATGCTGTCTTTGCCCGATGTCATCGGGACGCCGAAGAAGGTGGCCATGTCGTACAGGGCCTGGGCCATACGCACCAGCTTGCCCAGCTTCAGGCGGCCGTCTGGGTTGTGCTCGGGATGCCAGGCCGAGTCGGGCAGGCAGAAGTTGTCGTTGACGGTCCAGAAACGGTTGGGCCCACGGGCGGGATCGGGCAGGGCGCCCCCCACGGCGATGATCTGGCGAATGGCCTCGTCGAAGGCCCCGGCGGACATCCAGTAGGGGTCGATGTCGCCGTAGCGCGGGATGATGCCGTTGGAGACGGCCACGCCGTCGTAGCTGCGGAAATCGAGGCGCAACACGGCCGCGTCCTGCGGCGCGCAGCCCCCAGGCCCCATCAGCGGCTTGAGCACGGTCTTGCCCTTGACCTCGTGGTCGTACTGCCGGATGACCGCTTCGCGCGAGCAGATGTCCAGGCTGCCCAGCAGGCGCAGCAGCAGCTGCCCGCAGTCCGCATCGCCCGGCAGCTCGGGATCTTCCAGCTGCGGCGCGCGCCACTCGGCCTCCATGCGCTTGCGCGGCACGCCATTGTGCAAGAAATCCAGGTCCAGCAGCGCCACCGTCTCGTCGTCCCAGCGCACCTCCAGCCAGCCCTGGTCCGTGAACTGGCCGATGTCGGTCAGCTCCACCTCGAAGTCGCGGGCCAGCTCGAAGACGGCCTGGCGCTGCGCCGGCTCCACCACCAGGGTCATACGCTCCTGGGCCTCGGAGACGAAGACCTCCCAGGGCGCCAGGCCCGGGTACTTGAGGGGCACATGGGCCAGCTGCACGATGGCCCCGCCGCTGATGGGCGCCAGCTCGCCCACCGAGGAGGAGAGGCCCCCGGCGCCGTTGTCGGTGCAGCACTTGATCAGGCCAGCCACGCAGGCGCGTTCCAGAAAATCCGAGAGCAGCTTCTGGGTGATGGGGCTGCCTATCTGTACCGCCGTGCGCGGCGAGTTCTCGTCCAGATCGGTGGAGGAGAAGGTGGCGCCGTGGATGCCGTCCTTGCCCACGCGGCCGCCCGCCATCAGGATGCGGTCGCCCGGGTCGATGGGCTTGTCCCAGGAAGGCCTGCCCTTGTATGCGGAGGGCATGACGGCCCCGGTGCCGCAGTAGACCAGGGGCTTGCCCGCGTAGCGGCGGTCGAAGACGATGGCGCCATTGACCGTGGGCACGCCCGACTTGTTGCCGCCGTCCTCGATGCCGTGGCGTACGCCGTCGAAGATGCGCTGCGGGTGCAGCTGCCCGCCCACCAGGGGCTCGTCGTGAAAAGGGGAGCCGAAGCAGAGCACATTGGTGTTGAAGAGCAGGCGACCCCCGCCCACGCCCGTGCCCAGGGGATCGCGGTTGTTGCCCAGGATACCCGTGATGGCGCCGCCGTAGGGGTCCAGGGCCGAGGGTGTGTTGTGGGTCTCCACCTTCCACACGAAGACCCGCTCGTCGTCGATGCGCACCACGCCGGCGTTGTCCGAGAAGACCTTGACCAACCAGTTGTCGCCGCTACGCTCCAGATCCTGCGCGATGCGCTCCGTGGAGCCGCGGATGAAGGTATGAAACAGGGAGTCGATCTCCCCCTCCTGTCCAGTGTCGAGGTCGCGGTAGCGGATCAGGGCGTTGAACTCCTTGTGCTTGCAGTGCTCGGACCAGGTCTGACCTAGCACCTCCAGCTCGCAGTCGGTGGGATGCCGCCCCAGCCCCCGGCGCCGGCGCTGGCGCTGCAGGCCGGCGTCGCCGAAGTGGTCCCGTATGGCTCTCATCTCCTCGAGGTTCAGGGAGAGGGTCCTGCGTTGGGATAGCAGCCGCAGTTCGGCGTCGGGCAGGTTCTCAAGGGCGACGAAGGCGGTGGGAGGCGCCGCGGGCAGGGCCACGGCGGGCAGGTAGTGACCCAGCTGCTGAAAAGGCCCCCACTCGCAGCGGTTGATCAGGCTGTTTCCCAGCAGCTCTTCGGCTAGGCGCCGCAGCTGCTCCGAGTCCAGGTCGCGCTCGAAGAGGTAAGCGGTCTGGGAGAATACGCGCTGGCCGGACCGTTCGAGCTCCCGACCCAGAAAATCGGCCAGCGTGCGCTGAGCGGTCAAGCCCTCGTCGTCGGTGACCCCGGGATGGCGAGCCACCAGCACGTAGCTGCGAAAGGCCTCGTCCTGGTAGGGCGTATCGACGTGCACCTCGTGCAGCAGCTCGTCCGCCAGCGCGAGCTGCGCGAACTCGGCGAGCTGTTGAGGGGGCAGGGCTTCCAGCAGCACGTAGATGCGCACGCAGCGCACCAGCCCCGTGCGGATGCCCAGGTAGCGCAGCGCCTGTTCGCAGACGCGCCGCCCCTGCACATCGGGGACGCCCGCTTTCGGAACCAGCTGAACGACGGAAGGTTGGGGGCGGATCATGGCAGCTCGGTTCCTGGCGATACTAGCCGTAGGTGAGGGTCTGGGGTTGACAGCCTTTGCTCTCGATGATCACCGAGGGCTGATCGATCACGCGCCCGGAGTCGCGGGCCATATACCCCTTGCGCGCAGCGAACTTGCACAGGCGCTTGGCTTCGTCGACGGGCACGACCAGCAACATGCCGTTGCCCATGTTCCAGAGGCGGTAGGCCACCTCTTCGGGCACGTCGCCCATGGCCTGCACGGCGCGCATGAAGGAGTGGGGCTCGTGGATGTCGTCCAGCACCGCCCCCAGGCCCCTGGCGTCCAGCACGCGCTGCAGGTTGTCCGGGATGCCGCCGCCCGTGACGTGGGCGATGCCGTGCAAGGAAAAGCCCCCGCGCAGCAAGGCGGTGACGAGGGGACAGTAGATCAGCGACGGTGCCAGCAGCACCTCGCCCCAGCTGCTGCGGTCGTCGCAAGGCACCACGTGCCAGGAGGCGCCGTAGCGTTCCTCGAGCACGCGCCGTAGCAGCGAGAAGCCATTGGAGCGGAAGCCGCGGCTCCTGATGGAGATGACCCGGTCCTCGGGCTGCACCAGGCTGCCGTCGATGGGCTTGCTCCCTTTGGGCAACAGCCCGATGGCCGTGGCGCACCAGTTGAAGTGCATGCCGACCCCCCAGCCCGAGATGCGGCTCCCGAGCTCGGCTATCTCACCCCCCACCACCGCCATGCCTGACTGCCTGGCCGCCTGGGCCAGGCCCTTCATCAGCTGGTCTACCACGCCGTGATCCAGCCGGTCCACATCCAGGATGTTGGACAGGTTCACCGGCTCGATGCCGCTGGCCGCCAGGTCGTCGGCCACCATGGCCACCAGGTCGAAGCCCAGGGTGTCGTAGATGCCGGTGCGCTCGGCCAGCTCGGCCTTGGTGCCGATGCCGTCGGAGGTCATGGCGATGCGCAGATCGCCGTACTCCATCAGGTTGGAGAAAGAGCCCTCGGCACCCAGGCAGGGCATGCCGGTCTTGTTCCAGCGGTTCTCGAAGGTCTTCTTCGCCCAGGACCACGCGGTCTTGGAGCAGAGGTTGCCAAGGTCGATGTCGAGGCCAGCGCCCGAGGTGGGGTCTCTGTCTGGCAGGTCTTTCTTCGGACGGTCTTTTTTCTCTCGCTCTTTTCTTACCACGGGACCTCCAGGATGAGGGTCTGGTGCATGGCAGGGCCGGTGGAGATCAGGGCCAGGGGCGTACCCAGCTGCTCGGTGATGAACTGCAAGTAGCTGCGGCAAGCGTCTGGAAGCTGCTCCAGCCGTTCGACCTCGGAGATGTCTTCGCGCCAGCCCGGCAGCTGCTCGTAGACCGGTTCACCAAGGGCGTCGCGGTCCACGGCCACCTGAATCCTGTCCAGGCCGGACAGGCAATCGATCTTGGTCAAGGCGATGCCGTTGAAGCCGTTCACTGTGAAGGCCTGCCGCAGAAGAGGCAGGTCGAGCCAGCCGCAGCGCCGCGGACGGCCCGTGGTGGCACCGAACTCGCGCCCCACGGCGCGCAGCCGCTCACCCAGCTGGCCGTGCAGCTCGGTGGGGAAGGGACCATTGCCAACCCGCGTGCTGTATGCCTTGACCACGGCCAGGCGGGTCTGGAAGGGCAGGTAGACGCCGCCCCCGCTGTAGGCGCCACCGATGGTGGTGGAAGAAGACGTGACGAAGGGGTAGCTGCCGTGGTCGATGTCGAGCATGGCGCCCTGGGCGCCCTCGTAGAGGATGTTCCACCCCAGCAGCAACGCCCGCTGGATGCTGGGACGCAGATCCTGGATATGGGGCGCCAGCTGCTCGGCCGCGGCCTGCAGCGGGATCAGGGCGTCTTGCAGCTGCGCGACGGAGCCCGGCGCCAGGCGCTCCAGCTCGGGTTGGTGCCGGGCCAACAGCTGACCGTAGCGCTCGGACAGGCTTCCGTCGCGAAGGCACTGCCAGCGCAGGCCGATGCGCGAGGCCTTGTCGGCGTAGCAGGGTCCGATGCCCCGGCCCGTGGTGCCGATGCCCGCGCCATGCAGGGCATCCAGGCGCCGGTGGATGGGAGTGACGATGTGGGTCTGGGGCGAGATGAGCAGGCGCTCCGGCCCCAGGGCGATCCCCCCGGCCCGCAGGCCCTCCAGCTCCTCGAGCAGCAGCAGCGGGTCCGCCACGCAGCCGTTGCCCACCAGGTTGAGACAGTCGGGGTTGAGAACGCCCGAGGGGACCTGGTGCAACACCAGCTCCCGCTGCCCGCGCCGGATGGTGTGACCGGCGTTGGCTCCGCCCTGGAAGCGAACGACCAGCTGGGCGTCGCGCGCCAGGAGGTCGGTCAGCTTACCCTTGCCTTCGTCGCCCCACTGGGCGCCGAGCACGATGCAGTTGCGACCCGCCATGGGATGCACCTCAAGAGGTGGTGGAGAGGTTGTCCTCGTTCGGCGATAGCGTGATGTCGTGCACCTGCCCCTCGCGGATGGACAGGGGCGAGATCAGCTCGAGCTCGGCGACGCGGTGCAGCTCGGCGATGGTGGCTGCCCCGCAGGAGCTCATGGAGGCCTTCATCTTGGCCAGGGTCTGGTGCAGGTTGTCTCTCAGGTTGCCCGCGTAGTCCACGAAGCCCTCGACCCCCTCGACGAAGCTGCCCTGGTGGTAGCGCACCTGCTTCCAGTCGCGGGCGCGGGCCGAACCCTCGCCCCAATAGGGTTTCATCACGCGGTTCCCCACCACGACTTTCTCGGTGGGAGACTCCTCCATGCGCGCGAAGTAGCGACCCAGCATGACGCAGTCGGCGCCCAGGGCAAGGGCCATCACCATGTCTTTGGAGGTGACGATACCCCCGTCTGCGATCACTGGCAGGTAGCGACCGGTGCGGCGCTGAAACTCGTCACGAGCCTGGCAGACATCCATCAAGGAGGTGGCCATGCCGCGGCCCGTGCCCTTCTGCTCCTGCGTGATGCAGATGGAGCCGCCCCCCATGCCCACCTTGATGGCGTTGGCTCCGCACCGGGCCAGGAACTCGAAGCCCTTGGCGGTGATGATGTTGCCGCCGATGATCGGTATCTGCGGGTAGCGCTCGATGATGTGCTGGATGGTCTCCTGCTGGTAGACGGAGTGGCCGTCCGAGGCATCGACGGCGATGGCGTCTACCTCGGCCTCCACCAGGGCCTCCACGCGCGGGGCGTAGTCGTGGGTGTTGACCGCGGCCACCGCCAGCAGGCGCTTCTTGCTGTCCACCACTTCCAGCGGGTACTCTCGGTGGCGCCGGATGTCTTTCTTGAACACGAGGTAGAGCAGCCGATCCTGGCTGTCCACGATGGGCAGGCCGGAGTGGTGGCTCTCCAGAAGCAGATCGTTGGCGCGCTCGAGATCGTGGATCTCGACGCCCACATCCAGGTTCTTTCGGGGGATCATGCGGCTGGAGACCGGCAGCTGGCCGTGGCGCTCCAGGTGGTAGTCATTGCGCGTGATCAGGCCCAGCAGGCGCTCGCTGGCATCGACCACGGGGAAGGTGGAGAAGCCGGCCAGCCGCGCCCTGGCGTGCAGCTCGGCGATGGGCAGGTCGGGCCCCACCGTGCGGGGCTCCACGAAGCCGGCCTTGTGCCGCTTGATGCGGGCGACCATGGCGGCCTGCTCTTCGATGGGCTGAGAGCAGAAGATGAAGGCCGCGCCCCCCTGACGCGCCAGCGCGATGCCCAGCTCGGGCCCGGATACCGACTGCATGGCGGACGCCAGCAGGGGAATATTCAGCCCCAGGTGAGATCCCTGACCGGGAATCTCAGCCAGGGACGTGGCCAACGAGACGCGATCCATGGCGTGCTCGCGACCGGTCATGCCCGGGAGAAGCCGAAACTCCGCCAGGGTGCGCGAGGGCTCGAGGGAGACGTTCCTTGCCATCGGAATCCTCCAGATCGAAGCTGACCGCGGGAGGCCCCACATACACTGGACTTCCCCGGAGATCCAGAAAAAAGAAAATCCGTTTATCTCCCTCAAAATACGTGTATCAGAGGCGCGGAGAGGTTATCCTGCTATGATGCGCCGGGGGTTCGCGCGGGGACTCCCAATACAGCCAGAGGGACCAGGTCGCACGGCGTGCATGTGCGGCGAGCGGAAATGGATTAGAATCCGCCGTCCGGTCTCCCCGCGAGCGGGCGCCTCCCCCTAGACTGCGAGTGCAGAGCGTGAACTTCCTCCGACGCGTCTTGGATGTCATCAAGAGAGCAGGTCGACGAGTGCAGGCATTCGCCGTCCGCGCGGGTCTGTTTTCGCTCTACGTAGCGGGATTCGGCATGGCCCGGCTCTGGGCCATGGTCTTTCATCGAAAGCTCTTGCGGCTGCCCGCGCCCACGGGCGACAGCTACTGGCGCTCCATCTCGCTGGGGGACTTCGACCAGGAAGATTCCATCCGGCAGAGCTAGCCACCCTCCCCAAGTACGCAGAGGCCCGAGAACATGAGAAAGCTGGCATTGATACTAAAAGAGACGTGGCGCCTGGTGATGCGGAACAAGCTGTGGTTCATGCTCCCGATCTTCATCAGCCTGGCCCTGCTGGCGTTTCTGGTCTACACCCTGGGGCCTGTCGCCATGGTCACCTTCCTGTACGCCGGCATCTAACTCTCCCAACGGGCCTCCTATGAACATCCTCGGCATCTCCTGCCACTACCACGACTCGGCCGCCTGCCTGGTGCAAGACGGCAAGCTGGTGGCGGCCTCCCAGGAAGAGCGCTTCAACCGGGTCAAGGCCTCACCGGATTTCCCGGTCCTGGCCCTCAACGACTGCCTGCAGCAAGGCGGCATCACCATCGACGACGTGCAAGCGGTGGCCTTCTACGAGAAGCCGTTCCTCAAGCTGGAGCGCGTGCTGATGAGCCACCTGCGGGCCTGGCCTGGCTCGCTGCGAACCTTCATGGCGACGCTGCCGCCCTGGCTCGACGACCGCTTGATCCTGCCGCTCACCCTGCGGAGCGAGCTGGGCTACGAGGGCGAGATCCACTTCGTGCCTCACCACGTCTCCCATGCAGCCAGCGCCTTCTTGGCTTCTTCCTTCCAAGAGTCGGCCATCCTGACCGCCGACGGGGTGGGCGAGTGGTCCACCACTACCATGGGCGTGGGAAAAGGCAGCAAGATCTCGCTGCACAAAGAGCTGCGCTACCCGGATTCCCTGGGGTTGATCTACACCGCCATCACCACCTGGCTGGGCTTCAAGGCGCTGCGAGGCGAGGGCAAGGTGATGGCCCTGGCCGAGTTCGGCGAGCCCCGCTTCCTCGACCAGCTCTACCAGATCGTGGATGTCAAGGACGACGGCAGCTTCCGCGTGGATCCCGAGGCCTTCAGCATCGTCGAAGGCGACCGCATGTATGGGGATCGCTTCGTGGACATGTTTGGCCCAGCCCGCGAGTTCGGCTCCGAGATCAAGCAGGAGCACAAGGACATGGCCACCAGCCTGCAACGCATGCTGGAAGAGGTGCTGCTCAAGATGGCCCATGGCCTGCACGCCGAGACGAACCAGAAGAACCTGGTCATGGCCGGGGGTGTCTGTCTGAACATCACCGCCACCAGCCGCGTGCTGGAAGAGACCTCCTTCGAGCAGCTCTTCATCCAGCCTGCGGCCGGCGACTCGGGGGGAGCGCTGGGTGCGGCCCTGTACCTGTCCCAGGCACTGGGGGATCCGCGCGGTCCCGCCATGACCCACGCCTACCTGGGCCCAGCCTACAACCAGGCCCACTGCAAGCGTCTGCTGCGCAACCGCCGCATCGCCTTTCGCGAGCTCTCTGACGAAGACCTGGTTCGAGAGGTGGCACGCATGGTGGCCGACGACAAGATCGTCGGCTGGTTCCAGGGGCGTCTGGAGTTCGGTCCCCGAGCCCTGGGGCACCGCACCATCCTGGGCAACCCCTGCCACCCGGACATGAAGGACATCATGAACGCCCGGGTGAAGCACCGCGAGCCCTTCCGCCCCTACGGCGTGAGCGTGATGCTGGACCGGGTGGGCGAGTTCTTCGATTACGACCAGGCCTCGCCCTATATGCTGCAAGTGGCCTTTGTTCGTCCCGAGCTGAAGGACCGCATCCCCACCGCGCTGCACATCAACGACACCTCGCGGCTGCAGACCGTGGCGCCGGAAGAAGACCAGCTCTACTACGACCTGATCTCGGCCTTCTACGACATCACGGGCGTGCCCATGGTGATCAACACCTCGTTCAACGACAACAACGAACCCATCGTCTGCACGCCGGAAGATGCCCTGGACTGCTACGTGCGCACCGGGCTCGACGGGTTGGCGCTGGGGAACCTGTTGGTGGTGCGGGACGAGGGAGACGCCTAGCGGCTCCGCCTAGAACGACGCCTCCGTCCCCACGCTGGCCACGCCATCCGAGCTGAGCGTAGTGGGATTGAAGTCGATGGGCTGGGAGCCCACCCACAGGTAGTCGAAGGAGGCGCCTGGGCTGCCCTGGCTGGCGAAGGCGGCCAGGCCCGCGCCCGTCACGGTCATGCTGTGGGCCACTGAGCCCTCCTCGCTGCCGTCCAGGTAGTAGACCAGGTCCGTGCCGTCGTAGTAGAGCCCGATACGCACCATGCTGGAGACGCTGGCGATATTGCCCAGCTGAAGCAGGTAGCTGCCCACGTAGTGGCTGGCGGGCTCGGTGCTGTGCTCCACGATGGCCTCCTGCCCGCCGTTGTGGCCCACGCCTTCGTAGTCGTCGCTGCCCGAGGCGGTCACGTAGCTGCCGTCGTCCGCCATCAGCGTGGCTCCGATGGCGTCGTCGTCGTACTCGATGCCGTAGATCTCCACGTAGACGGGGGTGTCGGTCTCCAGCTCGGACTCGGCCACCTGGCAGAAGTGGTCGATGTTGCTGTTGTCGGTGTCCAGGGTGCCGCCGCTGGTCTCCCAGGTGAGCACGGGCGTGCCCCAGCTGGCGTCGTAGCGTACGTCGTACAGGGCGCTGGTGTCGCTGTCGAAGCTGTCGTAGTGCCAGGCGAAGGACTTGCGCTCGGTGTCCGGGTTGCCGTAGGTCAGGGTGAAGTCCACGGTGGCCGAGGCGGGCAGCACGGGCACGGTCACCCAGATGATGGTGGCGCTGCTGTCCAGGCCCACGGTCTCGATCCAATAGGCCATCAGCGGGCCGTCGTGGGTGAAGAAGCGCAGGTCGACGCCGTCGGTCTCCAGCTTGCCCGCCGCGATGGGCGTGGCCGTGTCCAGGCTCAGGGGTACCTGGTGGTCGTAGAGGGTGGAGGCGGAGGTGTTCTCGACCTCGAAGGCTGCGCGCCAGGCCCAGCCGCCCCCCACGGTGCCGAAGTCGCAGTACTCCTCGTAGGCGGTCCCGCTGCCGTCATCCAGCCAGAAGTAGGCCGAGTCCGTGGGCGCGCCGTCCTCCAGCACCTGCAGGCAGCTCTCGGCGGCGCAGACCTCGCCCGAGCCGACCACGCCGTCGTCGCTGTCGCCGTCGCAGTCGTCGTCCTGGGCGTTGCAGAGCTCGGTGGCGCCTGGGTTGATGGCGGCGTCCGCGTCGTCGCAGTCCGTGTCGTCCGCCACGTAGCCGCTGGGAGCGGCGCAGGCCTGGGTCGTGCTGGCGCTGTCGCCGTAGCCGTCGCTGTCCGCGTCGGCGAACCAGGTGGCGGCGTCGCTGGCGTCGTCCTCGTCGGTATCGCCGTCGCAGTCGTTGTCCGTCCCGTCGCAGGTCTCGGTGGCCCCAGGGTGGTTGCCGGCCTCCAGGTCGTCGCAGTCGCTATCATCCGCCACGTAGCCGCTGGGCGCGGTGCAGGCGGTGGTGGGGTAGCTGGCGTCCCCGTAGCCGTCGCCGTCGTGGTCCAGATACCAGGTCCCCGCGTCGCTGGCGTCGTCTTCGTCCGTGCTGCCGTCGCAGTCGTTGTCGACCCCGTCGCAGGACTCGCTGGCCGCCGGGTTGACGGCCGCGTCGCCGTCGTCGCAGTCCGTGTCATCCGTTACGTAGCCGCTGGGCTGGGTGCAGGCCGTGCTGGTGTCGGCGGCGTCGCCGTAGCCGTCGCCATCCGCGTCGGCGTACCAGGTGGCGGCGTCGCTGGCGTCGTCCTCGTCCACATCGCCGTCGCAGTCGTTGTCGGTCCCGTCGCAGAGCTCGCTGGCGCCCGGGCTGACCGTGTTGTTGGCGTCGTCGCAGTCGGTGTCGTCGGTGGTGTAGCCGCTGGGCTGGCTGCAGGCCTGCTGGCTGCTAGCCGCGTCGCCGTAGCCGTCGCCGTCCGCGTCGGCGTACCAGGTGGCGGCGTCGCTGGCATCGTTCTCGTCGGTGACGCCGTCGCAGTCGTCGTCGACGCCGTTGCAGGTCTCGCTGGCGGCGGGGTTGACCGCCGCGTCGCTGTCGTCGCAGTCGCTGTCGTCCGCGCTGGTGCCGCTGGGCTGACTGCAGGCCGTGCTGCTCTCAGCGGCGTCGCCGTAGCCATCGCCGTCGTCGTCGGCGTACCAGGTGGCGGCGTCACTGGCGTCGTCCTCGTCGGTGCTGCCGTCGCAGTCGTTGTCGATACCGTCGCAGGATTCGCTGGCGGCGGGATTGACGGCTGCGTCGCCGTCGTCGCAGTCGGTGTCGTCGGTGGTGTAGCCGCTGGGCTGGCTGCAGGCCGTGCTGGCGTTGGCGGCGTCACCATAGCCGTCGCCGTCCGCGTCGGCGTACCAGGTGGCGGCGTCGCTGGCGTCGTCCTCGTCCGTGGCGCCGTCGCAGTCGTTGTCTACACCGTCGCAGAGCTCGCTGGCGCCGGGGTTGACCGTGTTGTTGGCGTCGTTGCAGTCCGTGTCGTCGGCGCTGTAGCCGCTGGGCTGGGCGCAGGCGGAGGTGCGGTCGTAGGGGTCGCCGTAGCCGTCGCCGTCGTCGTCGGCGTACCAGGTGGCGGCGTCGCTGGCGTCGTCCTCGTCGGTCGCGCCGTCGCAGTCGTTGTCGATGCCGTCGCAGGTCTCGCTGGCGGCGGGGTTGAC
>CAYVQL010000055.1:0-44516 GCA_964454135.1 uncultured Enterobacterales bacterium
CGTGGGTGGGGATTGTAGCAGGAATGGCTGCGTGATGCCTGGATCCCCACCCTGGTCCGCGCCAGGTGCCGAGCGCCCTGCGCCCCGCTATCTTGCGCTGCGCGTAGCTGAACCATCCCCCTGTGCACGAAAGCGGTGTCAGATGACCGGCAAGTTGACGCATATGGACAGCCGAGGCAACGCGCGCATGGTGGAGGTGGGCGAGAAGCAGGTCAGCTCCAGGGAGGCGCTGGCCACCGGGCGCATCCGCATGTCCGCCGCGGCCCGCGCCGCCATCACCGAGCAGCGGATCAAGAAGGGGGACGTGCTGGCGGTCGCCCAGCTGGCCGGCATCCAGGCCGCCAAGCGCACGGCCGACCTGGTTCCCCTCTGCCATCCCCTGCCCCTGACCGGCGTGCGGCTCGAGCTGGAGCCAGAGGGCGAAGACGCCGTGGTCGCGCGGGCCAGGGTGCGCACCCGCTGGTACACCGGTGTCGAGATGGAGGCCCTGACCGCGGTCTCAGCGGCGCTGCTGACCGTCTACGACATGGTCAAGGCCATCGACCGCGGCATGGTGATCGAGGGCGTGCGCCTGCTCGAGAAGCGCGGCGGGCGCTCCGGGGAGTGGGCGGCAGCGGGGCGCTGAGGGGCCCCGAGCGCGTCAGAGCTGCTCTTCGCGCACGGCGCCGCCTGTCAAGGGCCCCTCGATGGCCGTGCCGTAGTTGCGCGGGGGCGGCAGGGCCTGCAGCTGGGCGCCGACGGGCGCGTCGTTGACCAGGAACTCGTAGCCCGTCAGCAGCCCCTCGGTGGTGTAGCTCAGCAGCATCTGGCCCTCGGGCGGGGACCAGCGGAAGCGCTGCACCTGCACCGTGTCCGGCCCTACAACCGCGGTCTGCAGTCCGAGATCCTCCACGCCGCCCTTCATGATGGCGCCGGTCTCGGCCGACAGCACGCGCAGCTCGGCGGACTGCTGCAGGGTGTTCAGGGCGCGCTCGCGGTCGAAGAGCTCCACCGATGTCAGATCCACCGCGGCGGATTCCAGGTTCCAGACCTTGGCCGTGCCCAGCTCCACCACGGTCACCGTCCAGTTGCCTTCCGGATCCACCCGGGCCTGCACTTCCCGCACCTGGCCCGAGAGGCTGATGGAGGAGGTGAAGCTGCGGTCGCCGTCCAGGCGAGCGCCCAGGCGCTGCTCGTAGGAGAGGGTGCCTCCGGCCACGGGAAGGACGAACGAGGTCCAGGCCTTCAGCAGGCGCACCTCGCCCGTGGTGCCCGCCAGGTACTGGATGTTGGTGTCACGGCTGCCGATGGCGCGACCGGAGGCTGTCAGCTGGTAGGTGAACGACTGGTCCTCGGCCTGTGCCGCGGAGGAGAGGGAGAGCGCGAGCGCCAGGGCGCAGGGGAGGGGGCGGGGCAAACAGCACCTTGGGAGGAAGGGAACTTTCTCTGCGATAGCGCGGTGGGGACGCCGACGCCACGCCGTCGCCCCATGCAAGACACCTGGCGGCCGCGTGCTTGTCCGATCCCCTTGGGTCAAGGCCGCGGACCTGGCCTCTACGCGCCGGAACCGCTAGGGCATAGCCAGAAGGAGGTGCCATGGGCGTTTCCCTGCATCTGGCTCTGCTGGCCCTGGCCTGCGCTTGCTCCCCGAGCGGCAAGGCTCCCCCGGTCCTGACCGCCTGGGTGCTGCGGCATGCCGAGAAGCGGCCGGGGGAAGATCCCCAGCTCACCGAACAGGGCGCGCGGCGGGCGCAGGCGCTGGCGGACCAGCTGAAGGACGAGCCTCTGCGCGCGGTCTACTCCAGCGAGTACCACCGCACCCGCGAGACCGTGCGGCCCACCGCCACGGCCCATGGCCTGGAGCTGACCAGCTACGATCCCCGGGGCGACCTGGCCAGCCTGCTGCTGGAGCGCCACCTGGGGCAGGCGGTGCTCGTGGCCGGTCACTCCAACACCGTGCCCGGCTTGCTGGGCGACCTGGGCATGTCCGAGCCGCCGGTCATCGACGAGCAGCGCTACGGCGACCTCTGGCGCGTGACCCGCAGCGGAGAGCGGACCACCGTGCAGGCCCTGCGCTTCGGGGAGTCGCAGCCATGAGGTGGGCTGCGATGATGGCTGGCCTGGCCCTGACGGGCTGCGCGCTGACCTGGGAGAAGGCGGACTTCTGCGATACGGGAGGTTGCGACGAGTGCCAGACGGATCAGGACTGCGTCACCGGCTACTCCTGCTGCAGCGAGACCTTGTACTGCCTGCATCGGGACGAGGAGCTGATCGTCTGTCAGTTGGGCTGCTACGAGCCCCAGGCTCCGGCTTGCACCTGCGTCGACGGTCGCTGCAGGTTCTAGGCCCGTTGTCGGATTTCAGGGCGCGGAAGAGCCAACGCAGAGGCGCAGAGATGCGAAGACGCAGAGGCCTTGGCCTGTGTGGCTGCCGGGCTGCGCCGTGGAGGGGCGGGAGGGAGAGAGGTCTGCCGCGTCGGGGCCCGCAGGGATGGCGGCGGGGTGCGGGCGGACCGTTCCATGCTTCGGGGAGCGACGCGGAGGGGCGCATGGACGACTAACCCGTCTACGCGCACGTCATCTCCGGTCTGACCGCTCTCTGACCTTGCGCATGCGCAGGGCGGCTGTGTCGAGGGGTCGTCCTGATCTCGATCCATGTCTAGGTTCTGGGTGGGCATGTTCGAAGGAGTCCGCCATGACCGACAAGGACCTCGACTGGAAGGAACGCTGCGGCGAGAAGCTGGTGAGCGCCCGCCGGGCCCTGGAGCTGGTGCGTCCGGGCGACCACGTCTTCATCGGGACGGGTTGCGCCGCGCCCCAGGAGCTGGTGCGCGCCCTGGTGGCCTCCACACACCTGGCCGACACCGAGCTCTACCACCTGCTCACCATGGGGGATGCGCCCTACACCCAGTCCCGGCACGCCGAGCGCTTCCGCTTCAACAGCTTCTTCATCTCGGACAATGTGCGCAACGCGGTGCAGGCGGGCTTGGGCGACTACACGCCCATCTTCCTGTCCGAGATCCCGCGGCTCTTCGACACGGGGCGCATTCCGCTGGACGTGGCGCTGATCCAGGTGACGCCTCCCGACGCCCAGGGGCGCTGCAGCCTGGGGGTCTCCGTGGACATCGTGCAGGCCGCGGTGCGCAACGCGGTGACCGTGGTGGCGCAGATCAACCGGCGCATGCCGCGCACCCTGGGGGACTCCTTCGTCCACGAGCGCGCCATCGACGCCTTCGTGCTGCACGACGAGCCCCTGCCCGAGCCCAACATCGACACCCCCGACGACACGATCCGGGAGATCGCCCGCCACGTGGCCAAGCTGGTGGACGACGGCGCCACCCTGGAGCTGGGCATCGGAGGCATCCCCCAGGCCGTCCTTTCCTGCCTGACGGACAAGCGGGATCTGGGCATCCACACGGAGATGTTCACCGACGGCATCCTGGACCTGATGGAGAGCGGCGTGGTCACAGGCAGCCGCAAGACCCTGGATCCCGGCAAGGTCGTGGCCAGCTTCTGCATCGGATCCTCCAGGCTCTACGAGGCCATCCACGACAACCCGGCCTTCGAGTTCCGGCCCACCGAGTACGTCAACAATCCCTACGTCATCTCACAGCAGGAGAACATGGTGGCCATCAACGTCGGCCTGGAGGTGGATCTGACGGGCCAGGTCTGCGCCGACTCCCTGGGCACACGCTTCTACAGCGGCTTCGGCGGGCAGGTGGACTTCATCCGCGGCGCGGCGGCCTCCAAGGGGGGCAAGCCGGTGATCGCCATCCCCTCCACCACGCGCGACGGCAAGCACTCACGCATCGTGGCCACCCTGCAGCCGGGCGCGGGCGTGGTCACCACCCGCGGCGACGTGCACTACGTGGTCACCGAGTACGGCATCGCCTACCTGCACGGACGCAGCGTGCGCGAGCGCGCCATGGCGCTGATCCAGATCGCCCATCCGCGCTTCCGCACCCAGCTGCTGCGCGAAGCCAAGGCGCTCAATTTCGTCTACGGCGACCAGGTGGAGCTGCCCTGGGATCGCATGCGCTACCCGGAAGAGCTGGAGACCCGCACCACCCTGTCCGACGGCAGCGAGATCCTGGTGCGGCCCATCAAGGCCACCGACGAAGAGATCTTCAAGGACCTCTTCTACTCGCTCTCCAACGAGAGCCGCTATCAGCGCTTCTTCTCGCGACTGCAGTTCTTGCCCCATCGCAGTCGCCAGCCCTTCGTCAACATCAACTACAACGAGCAGGTGGGACTGGCCGCCGTCACCGAGTGCGCCGTGGGCGAGGAGCTGGTGGGGCTGGGGCAGTACATCAAGCTGCCCAACTCGCCGCGGGCCGAAGTGGCGCTGCTGATCTCCGACGAGTGGCAGCAGCGCGGCATGGGCAGCTGGATGATGCGCTACTTGATTCGCGTCGCCCGGCAATCGGGCCTGACCGGCTTCGAGGCCGAGGTGCTGGCCGCCAACAGAGGCATGCTGGCCGTCTTCGACAGCCTGCCCTACGCCATCGAGAAGATCCGCGACAGAGGCAGCGTGCACCTGCGCTTCGACTTCGAACGGGTGGTGTAGCCCACTGGCGGCGCCTTCCGAAGCGATGGTATGAATGAAGGCGACGCGAGGTGCTCGTGCTTGGTCTTCTCTTGCTTCTGGTCTGCGGAATAACGGCTTGTCGCGTGTCGCCCGATGGTTCCGACGGCACAGCGACGGTCTCGGCTGACCCCATCGATCTCTGGCTGTTGCGGGGGCAGGGCTTCGACCTGGTGGCGGCCTCCCGGGAGCTGGAGGCCGGCGAACAGCTGCAGCGACGGCAGACGGGAAAAGACGACTGGTCGACCATGTCCCACGAAGGGAACATGTGGATGTTCGAGGGGGATATCGCCCAGTATCAATGGTATCTCGAGGGCGCGGAGACCGTGGCCGCAGAGCGGGCGGTGGCCGAGATCAGCGTGGAGGTCGGCGATTCCCCGTCCCTGTGGTTGCCCGATGAGCTGGTGGAGCTGCCGCTCGACATCGGCTGGGATCTGCTCCCGCTCGTGTCCATGGCCATCGCTGTGCAGCGCAGCTCGGATGGCGCCTGGCTGGAGTCCTATTGCGCCGACTACGGCTACCAGCCCTGCTGGCGCGAGGAACAGACGACCTGGCAGATCTTCCCCAATCCCGAGGCCGGGACCGAGATCATCTCCTACTGGAGCGAGCCGGGCGTGCCCAGGCGGGAGACCTTGGAGATGCGGCTGCTCACCAAGTACGACGGGCAATTCTGGACCTTGGACGGCCTCAGCACGCAGGTGGTGGAGCTGGGACGGTCGCTGGCCTGGGGCGACCTGCACGGCCACAGCAACCTCTCCTACGACGGCTGCGAGGATTCCGTCGACTACTGCGTCACCAGTGGCGACAAGCCGGGGGAGGAGGTCTTCTTCAACGCGGAGGAAAACGGCCTGGATTTCGCGGCGCTGACGGACCATGCCGAGTTCGAGTCCTACTACCGATACGAAGACGGCCTGTTTCTGGACATCTACGAGGAGACGCTGGCCCTGGCGGTTCACGCCGAGTCCGGGCCCGTGCTGCCCATCGTGGGCTACGAGTGGAGCGCCCGCTACAAGGACGCGAAGACGAAAGAGATGGCGGGGGGGCACCGCACGGTGCTCTTCGAGTCCTCGTCGCCCTGCGTCGAGTACTGGATCCCGGCCTGCCAACCCACGGACCGAAAAGAGGAATACGGGCTGGAGCGCTACGACCTGCGCGATGCGGAGCTCGCCGGCAAGCCCCAGGATCTGCTGGCCGCGCTGGAGGAGGCCGACGAGATCTGCGGCGAGACGCGGCACCTCTCCTACTTCCACCATCCCGCGGTGGCCAGGCCGATCTACGTGGACTGGGGCAGCCTGGAGAGTCAACTCGAGGAGGATCTGGTGGTGGAGATCCACTCCGAGCACGGCTCCTCCGAGTGCTTCGACCTGGAGCTGCAGGGCTGCGACTGGGGCGTGGATGCGGACTTGCACTACGCGAACGGCAGCGTGCAGTACGCGCTGCAGCTGGGGCGGCGCCTGGGCTTCGTGGGGGGCACGGACAACCACGAGTCAGCCCCGGGCAGCGTCGAGGATGGAGCGGGCCCCATCCTGGGCAGCGGCAAAGACTTCGTCATCTGGCACCTGACCGGCGGCAGCTTGACCGGGGTCTACTACGCGGGGAGCGATGTCACCCGGTCGGTGCTCTTCGACGGCATCGAGGCGCGCAACACCATGGCGGCCAGCTGGCTCTTCGACGAAGTGGCGGTGGCGGCCCTGGGCGAGGACGGCAACGTCTACCTGCCGGGCGCCGATATCCCCGCCGAGGCCAGCCCGCTGCAGCTGCTGGTCAGGCTCGAGGACGAGGCGCTGGACAGCTGGTCGGTGGAGCTGCTGGATCCCTGGAACGACCTGTTCGTGGACATTCCCGGCCCCTGCGAGGCTCAGCCTTTCGACCTGGCGGCCGGCGAGGCGCGCTACGTCCGGCTGCGGGCCTGGGTGGGGGATTCGGAGCAGCGCGTGTGGGCTTCGCCCTTCTTTGGTCAGGACGGAGACTGACCCCCTGCGAGCTCGTTCTGGTGGGCTTTGCCAAAAAAATCCCCCCCAGCGCGATTCCCCTTGCATGCGGGAGCAAAATTCATCTAAATTGCTTCCTGGAGCCGTGCTCATCGCCTGACTCCGTGCCTTCCCCCCTCGTTTTTTTGTAGACCGCGGTGTCGTGGCCATGTCACAGGTGCTTCCACGGATTGGGCTCGGGCCAGTGCAAGACTGGCAGGTTCTGCTCGACTGGAGCGGCACCGAGCGACGCGTACGCTTTCCGGTGACCTTCGCGGTGGAACGGGAGAGCCCGCGCGTCTGGTCTCTGCGCACGGTGCCGGTGGACGTGGGCCAGCTGGCGCCAGCCCTGGCTTTGCCCGCCACGGACCGGCTACTGCTGCTCTCGGGTGGCGGTGTGGGTGCGGTCTACGCCAAGCGCACCGCTGTGGGCCTGCCCCTGGTGCCCGCCACCCTGCTGCCGCGCCTGCGGGCGCCGGTGGAGCTGATCCACGTCGGGCGTGGCGCCCCCCGAGAGCTGGACGCCCGCAGCATCCCCACCACCGTGCTCTCCGATCCCGAGGCCGCGCTGCCTCCGCAATGGGGCAGTCACTTCGCCATGAGCATCCAGGACGGCTGCCACGGCGTGGTCTACGCGGCCTCCAGGGCGCTGCTGCGCAAGTGCCTGCGCGCCTTCCTGCAGAGCTACCAGGTCTCCCTGTTGGGTCGCGCAGCCGATCTGCCGCCCATCTCGGACGAGCTGCTGGATCCCCTGCTGGAGCCTATGGCGCCCGACAGCTTCGTCGAGGTCAGCTTCGCCAGCTCGGCGCGCTTCTGGACTATGGATTTCCACCATCTCGAGGCGGGATCCCGCTATCCCGCCGGTGATGCCCTGCGCTGGGTATGCGAGGGAGAGCGAGGCAGCTGGCGCTCCGGCTGGTCCTGGTAGCCAGAACCCCGCCTGATCAAGGGGCTGTCGCTGGTGCTGCGGCCGGTGCCAGACTACCAGGGAGCCCATGCATGGTCCGGACGAGCAGGACTCCCCGTTTTCGGGGGATGAGCCGCGAGCTGCCGAGCGCTGGTCGCGCTCCGCTCGAGCCGGGAACAGGATCGTGCGCGCGATCCCACGCGGCCTGGGGCTGGGGCTGCTCTGGCTGCTGATTTTCATCCTGTTGGGCCTGGGCCTGCTGCGGGGCATGGGGGATCCCCGGGCCCTGGAACAGCTCTGGCAAGAGGCGCGCCTGGCGCCCCTGCTGCTGGCCTTCGCCCTGCTCTGCGGCGGCCTGCTCTTCATGGGCTTGCGCTGGCGTGAGCTGCTGCCGGCGCCGCGCCGGATCGGACGGGCCGGCATCGTGGCCATCTGCGCCACGGGGCAGCTGTTGAACCAGGCCCTGCCCGGCCCGGTGGGCGAGCTGGCCGCGGCCGGACTGGTGCAGCGTCGCTACGGAATCGAGGCGCCGGTGGCGCTGGCGGCCGGCGTGCACTCGCGCTTCATCGGCGTCGGGACCGCCGCGTTGGTGGCCTTCCTCACCTGGCTCCTCGTCCCGATGCCCATACCGGAGGATGGCCGCTACCTGGTGCTGGCCGCCCTGGCGCTGGTGATCGGCGGTGGCCTCTTCTTGGGCCTGGTGGCCATCTGGCCGGTCCTGCTCAGCAAGGCCACCTCGGCCACGGTGGGGCGGATGGCCAGGCTCCCGCTGGGCCCTGTGGTGCCCTTGCTGCAGCGCCTGGAAGCCATGATGCAGAGCTTCGCGCAGGCCCTGGCCGGTCAGGGCCGCGCCCTGGGACTGCCCCACCTGAAGGCGGTGGGCTGGGCCCTGGTGGGCATCCTGTCCGTGGCTGCGGGAACCTGGGTGGCCGCCTGGGCGCTGGGGCGACCGGGCGACCTGGCCGGCTTCGTCTTCACTCATTGCGCGGTGACCGCGGGCGCCGTGATCCTCTTCGCCCTGCCCGTAGGCCAGCTGGGCTGGGACGCGGCCTTCGCCGCCCTGCTCGTGACCACGGTCGGCTTGCCGCTGGAGCACGGCCTGGCGGTCACCGCCCTGGTTCGCGTCCAGCAGCTGGCGGTGGTCTCGCTGGGAGCCCTGGCCCTGGGGTGGTTCCTGGAGCGGGGGAGGGGGAGCGCGGAGCAGGTGCCGGCCATTCGGCAGGAGTCTTCGACAGATCCCGGGGGAGCCGGTTAAGCGCGCCCTCGGCTCGTCCTTTCGGAGGTAGTGGAAATGCGTGCGATTTCATGGGTCATCCTGGCAAACCTCGTTGCTTGCGGTGCCAAGGCCCCGCCCCAATCCGTAGAGGAAGCCTCGGCGGCGGAAGAGATCGCCGCGGCCGTGGCGGCGGTCAAAGAGCAGCAAGCGGCGGAGAAGCAGGCCCAGGAGGAGCAGCTGGCAGCCGATGCCGCGGCGGCCGAGCAGATCGAGCAGGCGTCCCAGGTGAGCAACGTCGATCTGAAGATCACGGTCACCCACAACGACGGCAGCGCCCATGCCGGGCGCGTCGTGCGCCTGGCTCGCTCGACGGACTGGTACGGCGAGGAGGACTGGAGCCACGCTGCCGGGGATATCAAGCTGCAGCTCGAGGGCTCGGGCGGTGAGATCGCCGCCGACTGGGCCGAGATCAAGAGCATCACCGTCAAGATCGCCAAGGTCTCCGAGAGCACGGACTGCACCTACGACAGCAACTTCTCGCCCTGGATGTACGACTGCACGCTGCGCAACCAGGCGTCGGCGGTGACCCGAGATGGGCGCAGCTGGGAGGTCACCAGCCGTCACAAGTGGCGTTTCACTTACGACGATGACAGCTCCGAGGAGTTCTGGCTCTACAAGCACCCCGCTCGCATGCAGGACACCCGCACCGTCAACCTGTCGGATGCCAGTGGCGAGAACTACGATCTCTACATCGAGCTGCAGGATCGCCTGCGCGAAGAGGTCAAGACCATGGTCACGGGCATCACCGTGACGCCCTAGCGGCCTGGGGCCACCAAACATGCCCGAAGCACCGCGCGCCGACCTCGTAGTGCGCTTCCGGCGTTGGCTCTTCTGGGGCCTGGCCGTGGCCGTGGCCCTCTACCTGGGGGCCTCCATCTACTCGGGCATCGGCGAGATGGGCGAGGCCCTCAGCCAGTTCGCCTGGTGGTTGATGCCGCCGGTGCTGCTGCTGGTCCTGGTCAACTACGGCATGCGCTTCGTCAAGTGGCACTACTTCCTGGGGCGCCTGGACATCGAGGTGGGCTTCTGGGACAACCTGCTGATCTTCGGGGCGGGTCTGGCCATGGTCATCTCCCCGGGCAAGGCCGGCGAGCTGCTCAAGCCCTACCTGGTGCGGGTGCGCACCGGGGCCAATATGGCCACCTCCATCCCCGCGCTGGTGGCCGAGCGCCTGACCGATGCCATCGCCATGCTGATCCTGGCTGCCCTGAGCGTGGCCACCTACGCCGGGGACAAGGTGCACTACGTGGCCATCCCCAGCGTGATGATCGCGGTGGGGCTCGTGGTGTTGGCCAACCAGCGCCTCTCCATGTGGATGCTGTCGCTCCTGGTGCGCCTGCCCGTCCTGGGTCGCATGGGCAAGAAGCTCGAGGAGATGTACGTCGCCCTGCGCCGCTGCCTGGCCCCGGGGCCGCTGGTGGCCACGGTCCTGCTCTCCGTGCTGGCCTGGTGGGCCGAGTGCGTGGCCTACTGGCTCATCTTTCGCGGCTTCGGCGTGCTGGCCAGTCTCGACGTGTGCACCTTCCTGTACGCCTTCGCCACCATCGCCGGTGGCGCCATGCCCGGGGGCATCGGCGTGGCTGACGGCGCGCTCGGAGGCGGCGCGCTGCACCTGGTCCCGGGCATCACCCAGGCGCAGGCCGTGGCCAGCGCCCTCTTGATCCGCCTGACCACGCTCTGGTTCGGCGTCGGCCTCGGCGCACTGGCCCTGATGAAGGCCGGGGCGCTCCTGGAGCAGGCCGCGCCCGCCTCGCCGGCCGCAGACGCCCCCCAGAGCGCGGACGCCTGACGAAGACGGAGGTTCACGTGTACCTGGCAGCCTGCGTGCAGCTCAGCTGCGGCTCCGACGTGGAGCGCAACCTTGAGAGCGCCGAGCGCCTGATCCGGCGCGCCGCCGGCTACGGCGCGGCCCTGGTGGCCACACCCGAGAACACGCCCTACCTGGGGCCCTGGGACCAGCGCGTCCGCCACGCCGAGACCTTGGACGGACCCCTGGCTCGACGCATGGGCGAGCTGGCGCGGCAGCTGTGCATCCACCTGCTGGTGGGCTCCTTTCCGGAGCGCGCGCTCGGAGAGGATGGCCAGCCCGACCCGCATCGCACCCACAACACCTCGCTGCTCTTCGGGCCCGATGGCAGCTTGTTGGCCTCGTATCGCAAGATGCACCTCTTCGATGCGGCCGTCCCGGGTGGCG
Organism: uncultured Enterobacterales bacterium; assembly: GCA_964454135.1. Taxonomy (GTDB): domain Bacteria; phylum Myxococcota_A; class UBA796; order UBA796; family JAFGLY01; genus CAYVQL01. Next base: position 10,911 of record CAYVQL010000055.1, read on the forward strand.
TGACCGTGCAGCAGTCCGACAGCACGGTGCCGGGCGACCAGCTGGTGGTGGCCCCCACCCCCCTGGGGCGTATCGGCATGTCGATCTGTTACGACGTGCGCTTCCCCGAGTTCTACCGCGGCCTGGTGGAGCGGGGGGCCGAGGTGATGGCTATTCCTGCGGCCTTCACCCTGATGACGGGCAAGGACCACTGGCACGCGCTGCTGCAGGCGCGCGCCATCGAGACCCAGAGCTGGGTGCTGGCGCCCGCCCAGTGGGGCGTGCACGATGACGGCGCCCTGCGCTACACCTACGGTCACTCCATGATCCTGGATCCCTGGGGCACGGTGGTGGCGGAGTGCAGCGACGGCGAGGGGATCTGCCTGGCCGAGGTGGACCTGGCCAAGGTCTGGTCGACCCGCGAAGCCATCCCGCTGGCGCAGCACCGGCGCCTGTGAGCGGGAGAGGGACGATGAGCGAACGGGTGGTACTGGTCACGGGCTGCAGCCGCGGTATCGGGCGGGCCGCGGCGCTGGCGTTGGCGCAGCGCGGCTGGCGCGTGGTGGCGACGCTGCGCGGGGAGCAGGGGAGGGAGGTTCTTCAGGACGCCGGCGTGCAGGTACGGCAGCTGGACATCCGCGACAACGCGGCCGTGCAGCGGCTGGTGCAGGAGCTGGTGCAGGAGCATGGCGGGCTGGATGGGCTGGTGGCCAATGCGGGCTACGGGCTCTACGGCTGCTTCGAGGATCTGGACGACGAGGAGATCCGCCAGCAGATGGAGGTCAACTTCTTCGGCACCCTGGCCTGCGCCCGCGCCGCGCTGCCCCAGCTGCGGCGGCGTCGCGGGGCGTTGGTGCTGGTGAGCTCCATTGCGGGCAGGCGAGGGGCGCCGGGTTCTTCCATGTACAACGCCTCCAAGTTCGCCCTGGAGGGCTGGGGCGAGGCGCTGCGCTACGAACTGCAGCCCTTTGGCGTGCGTGTGGCGCTTGTGGAGCCCGGGTACACGGTCTCGGGCTTTCAGGCGGCGCGGGTGCGGGGTGCGCGGGTGGGGTCGGGGGCCTACGCGGCCATCAGCCAGCGGCTGGACGCGCTCCACCGGGCTTCGGCCGGGGGTGGGGCGCCAGTGGAGACGGCGGTGCGGTCCATCGTGCTCGGGCTCGAGGATCCTCGAGTGCCACTGCGCCTGCTGCCCACGGCCAAGGCGCGGCTGGAGGTGATGGCGGCGCGGATGCTGCCCGGGGCGGTCTTCGAGGGGCTGGTGCGCTGGCACCTGAGGTTTCCCAGGAGCTAGTCCCCGAAGATCTCCCGACTCTTCTTGTCGATCTCCTGGTGGGCCTGGATCATCAGCTCGTTGAGCTGGGCGTCACCGGGGATATCCGGGTCCAGCTCGATCTTGCGGTCCAGCACGCGCTCCACATCCCCGCCGTTCATCCACAGGCGCAGCTCCCCCAGTCGCTGGGTCTGGTACTGGGCCTTGACCCAGACGGCGCGCCCCACCAGGAAGGGTGCGATGGACTCGTAGTGCTGGTGGGCGTCGATCACCACGTCGATCTCGGGGTGAGCCTCGGCCAGCTCGCGAGCCGCGGCGATGGCCTGGTACACCAGCAGCACCAGCAGGTCGGCCTGGGGGGCCAGCTCCGCCAGCACCGCCTCGGCGGCGGGGACCGGAGGCTCCACCAGGTAGTCGGGGGAGGGGACGAAGCTGACACCGGCCGCGGTGATGCCGGTGACGCCGATACGCAGGCCTCCCCGCTCCAGCAGCAGCCAGGGGGCCACGGCGGGCACCGCGTCGCTGCGGGCCTTGACGTTGGCGCTGACCAGGGGCAGCTCGCTCTCCAGCTCGCTGCCCAGCTCGCTGCCCAGCTCGCTCAGGCCGGGCAGGTCGGTGTAGCCCACGTTCAGGGCCGCCCAGTCGCCCGCGGCCAGGCCCTTGATCATCCAGCGGTTCATCACGGGCACGTCGCCCCGCAGCGCGCCCCCCAGGCCGATGGCGTCTTCCAGCCAGTAGCCGGCGTTCAGCAGCAGGCTGGGGGTGTCCGGGTTGGCGGCGCGGGAGGCGTCGATGTAGGCCTGCGTGCGCGGCAGGCCGCCGCGGGGCTCCTTGGGGCAGCCGCAGGTCTCCAGAGAGCCCTTCTGCTCGGCGGCGTAGAAGAGCGCCAGGTGGGCGTCGTCCTGGACCAGGCGGCTCTCGAGGGTGCCGGAGGTGAGGCGCTCGCCGGCCAGGGTGGCCGTGGAGCCGTAGGTGGGCAGCGGCGCGGCCGGGGGCTCGTGAAGGCAGGCGGCCAGCAGGAGGGCGAGGGCAGAGACGGTCATGTGCACAACTAACGCACCTCCCGGTGAAGCGGCCGTAGTACGCCAGACCCCGCGGGGGGGAGCGCGGAGCGCGATCTGGGGGGGATCCCCCCCCAGCTGCAAATGGTTAGGCTGCAGCCCCATGAAGCGCCCCCTGCCATGGATCCTCTTCGCTTGCCTGGCCTTCTACGTCTGGCAGGCCGCGGGCCCCTGGAAGGACAAGGTCTGGAACGTCAAGCACGGCCGCGACTTCGCCAGCTTCTACTACGCCGCCCGTGTGGCCCACGAGCAGGGCGATCCCTACGCCTACCGGGCGCTCAGCAAGCTGGCCCAGAAGGAGAAGACGCGCAAAGGGAGCGTCCATCCGTTCTTCTACCCGCCGCCCTTTCTGCTCAGCTTCCTGTGGGTGCTGCCGCTGGATTTCGTGACCGCCTACCGCATCTGGTACGTGGCCGACCACCTCTTCCTGCTGATCATCGCCCTGGCGCTGTGGCGCTGGCGACCCAGCCCGGCCATGGCCGGGGGGCTGGCCGTGATGGCGGCCACCTACAGCCCCATCCCGGACAACGACTGGATGGGCCAGGTGAACCTCTTCGTGCTGATGTTCACGGTGCTGGGCCTGCTGGCCGCGGAGCGCGGTCGCTCCTGGCTGGGGGGCGCCTTGCTGGGCCTGGCCTGCATGCTGAAGATGAGCCCGGCCCTGCTGGTGGCCTGGTGGCTGCTGCACCGGCGCTGGAAGGCCGTGGCTTCGGCCGTGATCACGGCGCTGGCGCTGTCCCTGCTGGTGCTGCCCCTGGTGGGCCTCGACGCGCAGTGGCGCTTCTACAGCGAGGTGCTGCCGGCCTTTGCCGAGGGCTCCTACCACGGGCTCAAGGTGCCCATCTCCCTGCCCACCAACCACAGCATCCCCTCCCTGCTGCACGAATTCTTCCCGGGCAAGCGCCTGGCGCTCTCCTCCACGGCGCGCCTGGTCTCGCGCGTCATCACGCTGCTGCTGCTGGCTGGCGTGGTCTGGACCTTCCGCAAGCGGCCGCGAGATCCCCTGAGCGCGCTCTGCCAGGCCGGCACGGTGATGGTGTTGATGCTGATCCTGCCGGTCTACGCCTACGAACACCACATGGCCCTGGCCCTGCTGACCTACGCGGCGGCCTGGGCGGCGCTCTGCGAGGGGCGGCTCTCGCGCCGCTGGGGCGTGGCCCTGGTCCTGGCCTACGCCTTTCAGGCCCTGCCCCTGGGCTGGCTCAAGGGCATCTACCGCGCCCTGGACGAGCTGGGCGACGTGCGGCCCTACGTCTACTACCCGCTGCGCGAGGCCAAGTTCGTCGCGCTGCTGCTGACGGGCACGGCCTGCGCCGTGGCGGCCAGGCGACCGTCCAAGGCGGGCTGAGCCGAGCTCCCGGCTCAGTCCTCCGCGCGCCAGCGCTGGCGCGCGTAGAGCAGCGCCTCGGCCACGCGCTCGGCCTGCAGGCTGGCGGCCGTGTCCGCGCCGTCGATGACCTGCTTGGCCAGGCGCAGCGCCACCCGGTCGCGGCGCGCGATGCGCTGGCCCAGCTGGCGGGCTTCGCGGCGCGCATCGGCCACCACGCTGTGCAGCAGCCCCCACTCCAGGGCCGTACGCGCGTCCAGGTCGCGGCCCGCCAGGATGACCTGCTTGGCCCGCGCTGGACCCAGCAGGCGCGTCAGGCGCGTGCAGCCGCCCGCCGAAGGGATCAAACCCAGGGCGGTCTCGGGCAGGCTGAAGCGGGCGGCCGTGCCGGCCACGCGCAGGTCGCAGGCCAGGGCCAGCTCGAAGCCGCCGGCGATGGCCGCGCCGTGCACGGCGGCGATGGAGACCAGGGGAGCGCGGGCGATGCGGTCGAAGACGGCCTGGGAGCGCAGATCCAGGGCGTCGAGCGGATCGGCCTCTTTCATGCGGGCCAGGTCGGCCCCCCCGCAGAAGGCGCCGTCACCGGCGGACTCCACCACCAGGGCCCCCAGGCCGGGATCGGCTATCGCCTCGTCCAGGGCCGCCTCCAGGGCGTCCAGCGTGGCTCGGTCGTAGGCGTTGGCCCGCTCGGGCCGGTCCAGCACCAGGCAGGCCAGGGGCCCGTCCCGTTCCAGGCGCGCGGTCATGACAGCTTCCGTACAGAGAGGGGACAAGGGGCAGGATAGCACCGCCGTCCCTGCGCGGCTTGCGGCAGCCTCAAGGCAGGATCAGCACATCCGTGCGCAGGCCCTCGGGCAGCGCCGCGCGGAAGGCCTGGTTGTCCTCGTCGGAAAAGGCGATGCAGCCCCAGGTCCAGTCGGGGTGGTTGCCGCCACCGTGGAAGAGGATGTCGCCGCCCAGGCGGGTCTTCTGGTCTGGCTTGCGACCCGCGCGCAACGCGCTGACGATGCCGTCGTGCTGCGCCTGCGAGATCAAGCCGGCGGCCAGTCCCCGGCGCGCGTCCGCGGCGTTGGGGTAGTGGATGGCCACGGCCGGGGCGAAGGAGGACCAGGGCTTGTCCGAGCTACGATACCAGCCCTCGGGCGTGCTGCGGTCGCCGCGCCGCTGCTTGGCGCCGCTGGGGTGCTGGCCTTGCTGGTCCACGCCCAGGGCCACAGCCCAGCAGTCCGCCGCCCCGTCCGCGCCGCGCCGCAGGCTGCCGGCCGAGAAGACCATGGCCCGCCGGCGCGCCTTGAGCACCACCACCAGCTGCGCGCCCTGCAGCCGGGCATCAGCGGCCTGCAGCTGGGAGGAAGGGGGCAGCTCGGCTACCGTCTCGACGCAACCGGGCAGCAGCACGTCCCCCTGCGAGGATGTGTCGTCCTGGGCCGCCGCCGTGGGCGCCTCCGCCAAGAGGATCCGCAGGAAGAACAGCGGGACGAGGATGGCTGGCGTCACGGAGGCCTCCGCCGGGATACAGGCAGGCTTGTGACAGACCCCGTGTCCCGCGCCGCGGTTCCATCGCGCCGCGCGCTGCCCGCGCGGACACCGGCCAAGAGCGCCGAAATTCCCCGTCGCTTCTCTTGCGAATGGATCCCGGGGGCACCATTGAGTAAGCTGTAGCGCGGCGCGGAACTGCATGCCGGAGGTCAACCATGCGCTCCACCATCCTCTTCTCCACCCTGGCGCTCACTGCGGCCAGCGGCCTGCTCTCCCTCGGCTGCGACGACGCCATTCGTCGCGGCGGTGGCAATGACACCGAAACCAACCCGCTGTCTGGAGAACCCGACATCTCCATCTTGACCACCGAGATCGACTTCGGCGATGTCAGCTACGGCCAGAACGCCAGCGAGTCGGTGACGGTGGAGAACGTGGGCGGGGCCGACTTGACCCTGACCAGCATCGCGGCCACCTCGCCCTTCACCACCAGCTACACCTCGTCGGTGGTGATCGGGGCCAACAGCTCCCAGTCCCTGACAGTGCGCTACCAGCCCTCCGAGTACGCCGACCACACGGGTGTCCTCACCATCCTCTGCGACGACCCGGACACGGGCGAGGCCAGCTTCGAGATCCCGCTCTACGCCCACGTCATCACCGACGAGGACGGCGATGGGGTCGACTGCGAGGACGCCGGCGGAGACGACTGCGACGACGACGATGCCGAGGTCTACCCCGACGCCGAAGAAGAGTGGTACGACGGCACCGACCAGAACTGCGATGGCGAGGACGACTACGACCAGGACGGCGACTTCTACCAGGAGATCAGCTACAACGGGAAGGCGAGCAACGGTGGCGGCGACTGCAACGACGCCAACAAGGACATCTACCCCGGCGCCCCCGACGACTGGTACGACAACGTGGACAGCAACTGCGACGGCGAGAGCGACTGGGACCAGGACAACGACGGCTACGACACCACCCTGGGCGACCACGGCACCGACTGCGACGACACCGACGGCAACATCAACCCGGGCGTCAAAGAGGACACCAGCAAGACGCCGAAGGTGGACGACGACTGCGACGGCTACATCGACGAGGACGACTAGGGTTCGGCGTTAGCCCAACAGCAGGGGCAGCCCCAGCAGCAGGCTGCGGGTCAGGACGTCGCCGAAGAAGAAGGCTACCAGCGCTCCCAGGGCCAGGAAAGGCCCGAAGGGGATGGCCGTTCGCAGACCACGGCCCTGAGTGATGGTGTGGGTGATGCCCACGGCGCTGCCCAGCACGCTGGCCAGCAGCACCACCAGGAAGAGCGCGGGGAAGGCGCCCAGGAAGCTGCCGATCATGGCCAGCAGCTTGACGTCTCCGAAGCCCATGCCCTCTTCGCGCCGCACCAGCCAGTAGACGCCGGCGATGGCCAGCAGGAAGCCGGCACCGGCCAGGGCCCCGATCAGGGACTGCTGCCAGCTGGGGGCCAGCTCTGCTTGCAGCAGGCCCAGGCCCCAGGCCCCCAGCACGCCTAGGGGCACGGCGTAGATGCTGAACTCGTCGGGGATGATGTAGTGGCGCAGGTCGATGAAGGTCAGCCCCACCAGCATGCAGACGAAGGCCGCGTAGTAGATGAAGCAGGCGACGTGGGCCAGGTCCAGATCGCCGGGCCCTGAGAAGACCTGGCGCCAGGTGAGCAGGATCAGCAGGCCGGTGCAGGCCTCCACCAGGGGGTAGGTGGCGGAGATGGATGTGGCGCAGGTGCGGCAGCGGGCCCTCAGCAGCGCCCAGCTCAGCACGGGGATGTTGTCGTACCACCTGATCTGCGCGCCGCAGCTGGGGCAGTGGCTGGGGGGCGAGACCACGGAGCGATCCTCGGGCATGCGGGCGATGCAGACGTTCAGGAAGCTGCCCAGGCAGAGGCCCAGCAGCAGGGCAAAGATCTGCAGCACGATCCAGGCGCTCATGGTGAGAAGGACCTCAGGGCGTCCTGCACTCGTTCCAGCTGAGCTTCGTCGAGCTCGTCGTGACAGGGCAGGGAAAGGCAGCAGCGGCACCAGGCCGCGGCGCGGGGTGTGGGTGGCTGCGGCTGCACAGCGGGCTGGGCCGAGAGGGGGCGCGGGTAGTAGATGGCGGTGTCGATGCCCCTTTCGTCGAGCCAGCCGGCCAGCTCGTCCCGGCGCTCGCTGCGCAGCAGGTAGTGGTGGATGGGATCGCCCGCTGCCCGCGGCACGCGCTGCGCGGCCGGGGGCAGGGCCTGGTCGTAGGCCGCGGCGACGGCCCGGCGCCGGGCCACGCGGCGCGGCAGATCCGCCAGCTGCACGCGGATCAGGGCGGCCTGCAAGGGGTCCAAGCGGCTGTTGCCGCCCACCTGGCCGGCGGCCCTGCGGTGCAGGTGAGGCTGCCCGGCCACGGCGCCGTGGTTGGCCAGGGTGCGCGCCCGCTCGGCCAGCTGCGGATCGTCGCAGGCCAGCAGGCCGGCGTCGCCGGCCGCACCGATGGTCTTGGTGGGGTAGAAGCTGACCGCGCTGAACTGCCCCAAGCGCGGCGCCGGGTCCAGGCCCACGGCCTGGGCCGAGTCTTCCACCAGCGGTACGTCCAAGCCGGGATGCGGACAGGCCATGCCGAAGAGGTGCACCGGGATGGCCGCCCGGGTGCGCGGGCCCATGGCCGCCTGTGCCGCGTCTGGGTCCATCAGCGGCGCATCCTCGAGCACATCCACCACCACGGGGCGCGCAGCGATCCGAGCCACGGCTCCGGCTGTGGCGAAGAAGCTGAGGGCAGGCACCAGGACCTCGTCTCCCGGGCCCACGCCCAGGGCCTGCAGGGCCAGGATCAGGGCGTCAGTGCCCGAGTTGACGCCCACGCCGATGCCGCGGCCGAACAGCCCCGCGGCCTCGGACTCGCAGGCCTGCACCTCGGGGCCGCCCACCCAGCGGCCGGAGCGCAGCACGCGCAGCACGGCGGCCTCGCTGGCCTGCGCCAGGCGCCGGTGACGGGCGGCCAGATCGGCCATGGGGACGCGCGGCTCGCTGGAGGGCATGGCTCGACCTATCGGAAATCCCGTCGCTGGAAGACCGCGATGGAAGCGACCAGCACGAGGGCGGTGTAGGCCAGGCCGTAGCCCGTGGCCTGGAGGATCAGGCTGGCGCCCACCTCCAGCTCGTGGGTGGCCTGCGGTTGCACGTTGAACACTTCGAAGTTGGGAAGCGCCCAGTAGAGCACCGACGCCACCTGGCGCACCACGGGGCTGTCGGCCTGGTGGCCGAAGACCCAGATGTCGTCCGCCACGTGGCCGATCACGAAGACCGCCAGGGTGAAGGCCGTGGCCGTGGTGGGGCCGGAGTAGCTGGAGAAGAGGGTGGCCCAGGCGCAGAGCAGCATCAGCTCGACGAAGAGCAGGCCGATGAAGGCCAGGAAGGACCAGTGGGGCAGGCCCTGGCGCAGAGAGAGCAGCAGCACGTAGAGCGTAGCCATGATGGCCAGCTCGGTGGCCAGGGTCAGCAGCAGGCCCAGGTACTTGCCCAGCACGAACATCCAGCGCGGGATGGGCTTGCTGACGATGGTGTAGATGGTCTTGCGCTCCAGCTCGCGCCAGACCAGGCTGACACCCAGGAAGATGGCGATGATGGAGCTGAAGATGCTGATGGAGCCCTGGGCGGTGCCACGCACCAGCTTTTCCTGGTCGCCGATGGAGAACTCCTCGGTGACCAGGGCGGTGGCCAGCACGACCAGGGCGAAGAAGAGGATCGAGTACAGCACGCGGTCGCGGATGGCTTCGCGGTGGGTGTTGGCGGCGATGGCCAGGATGCGGTTCATCACGCGCCCCCTGTCTTTGTTTCGCGCCCGGAGCGTATCTGCTCCACCAGCAGGTCCTCCAATGTCCTGCGAGCCGGCTGGACCTGCAGGACCTGACCTTCGGCGGCCAGTAGCGCGGCCAGGAAGGCGTCCAGCTCTGCGGGATCCAGACGGATCACGCGCTCTTGCCCCTGGCGAGCGACCTCCTCGCCCGCCAGGTCGAGGTCTTCGGCTGCGCGCACCGTGCACTCCAGGTGCTCCACCTGCCCGCTGAGCAGCTCACTGATTCCGCCGACGGCCTGCAGCTGGCCGTGGTCCAACAGGCCCACGCGATCGCAGATGCTCTGTACGTCGGACAGGATGTGGCTCGAGAAGAACACGGTGCCACCCCGGCGCTTCTCCTCCAGGACGATGTCCCGGATGAGCATGCGCCCCAAGGGGTCGAGCCCGCTCATGGGCTCGTCGAGGATGATCAGCTCCGGCTGGTTGATCAGGGCCTGGGCCACGCCCGCCCGCTGCAGCATGCCCTTGGAGTAGTTGCGCAGGGGGCTGTCCGCGAAGCGCTCCAGGCCGACCCGCTCCAGCAGCTCCGCGATGCGCTTCATGCGCTCCGGCTTGGGGATGTCGAAGAGCTGCCCGTAGAAATCGAGGAACTCCGCGGCGGTCAGGTGCTGGTAGAAGAAGGGCCGCTCGGGCAAGAAGCCCACCCGCCGTCGCGCTTCCGGGCGATCGATGGGCAGGCCCAGCAGCCAGGCCTGGCCGCCTGTGGGGTGGTGCAGGTCCACCAGGCATTTGATGGTGGTGGTCTTGCCGGCCCCATTGGGACCGATGAAGCCGAAGATCTCGCCGCGCCGGACCTTCAGGTCCAGGCCTGCCAGGCCCGTGAAGGGGCGGCGAAAGAAGCCGGAGTAATAGATCTTCCGTAGGCCGCGCGTCTCGATGGCCAGGTTCTTGTCGCTCATAGCCGGTACGGTTTCACTTGTGGTTTCTGCGCATGTGAGTCGGGAGGGAGAGCTGGAGTTGCAGTGGCGTTGAGCTGCGGCGCTTCCGGCACCGTCAGCTCGAACGGCTCCGCCTAGGCCGCGGCGAGTCGGCCCAGCCCCTTAATATCGAGCTTTCGCGCTGCGGGTCAGGTCTTGCGTCGCCTTTCGGGACGGCAGCGGGGCTGGCCCCTGATGCGCCGCAGGTAGGCGGCGACCTTCTCGGGCGGGTAGGCCCCGGCGCTGCGCCAGTTGCAGCGCGTGCAGTAGGGCCCGGAGTCCTCGAAGCGCCCCTCGATCTGGGCCTGGCGCCAGCGCTGCATGGTCTGGCCGTGCCACAGCTCGTTCAGGCTGCGCTGCGTCAGGTTGCCCAGGGCGTTCTCCATGTGCTCGTCGAGACAGCAGGTGGTTAGTCGGCCATCGGTGTGCACCATGGGCGTGCTCCACAGGCCGGCACAGGGGGGTCTGCGCTGCTGACTCACTGGTCGGCCTCGCCCTGAGTCACGATCCCGGCATCGCCCTCCTTGTCCTCCTCGTCGTCCTCGGTGGGCTGGGTCAGGGCCTGCTCCAGGCTGCTGATGTAGCGCATGATGTCCGTGGCGTCGCCGCAGTGCTCGGTGCGGAAGCTGCCGGAGACGTCGATGCTGTCCAGCGAGAAGCTGCCCTCGAGGCTGTCCTCCACCACGTCCAGGTTCACGCTGCCCGGCTCGCCCACCTCCTCGTACTGCTCCTGCAGCACCTCGTATTCGCGGTAGAGACCGTCGTCCTCGGTCACGGCCGCCTCCAGCACGGCGTGGTAGATGGCGCCGGCCGCGCGGGGTTCCACGACGTCCAGCGCGTTCTCGTCGGGGTTTTCGATCACCGGGTAGCTGCCGGTCCAGTCGGATTCCCAGTTGTAGAGGTAGAGCACCACGATGCGCGCGCCCTCGCGGTAGAGCGCGAAGTAGTAGGCCTGGTCGGCCTCGGTGATGGCGTCGGGGTCGTTGACGGAGGGCAGGGAGCAGGGCAGCTCGCTGTTGGCCAGGATGATGAGGATGCCATTGGTGCGCCCGATTCCGTCCACCGAGTTGACGTGCAGGGCGCTCTGCAGGCGCTCGTCGCCCTGGGGGGTGTGCAGCCAGCCGTGGGGAGCGCAGCCAGCGCAGGCGAAGAAGAGTGGGAGGGAGAGCGTGGCCGCTCCGAGCTTGTTCGCGCGCATCCGGACTCCTCTCAGAAGGACTCGCTGGCCCGTAGGCCCGCCGCGCCGAGACCCAGCCTGGAGCATACCCGCTCGTGGAGTCGATCGGCATCCCCCTGTTGCGCGCAGTTGAGGCGGCGCAGGTAGATGGCGTCGCGCTGCGGCGCTGGCCAGTCGGCGCAGAGGTCCCAGCCCTGGCTGTTCCGCTGCAGCTCTGCGGCCCAGCGGGCGACGAATTCCTCGGCCTCATGGGCGTTGGCGGGCTGCACCACGAAGGCCAGGTGCACGCGCGGCCACTGGGCGCCCATGGCGCGCCGGCAGCGCAGGAAGCCCTTGACGTTGTCCAGGACCCTCTCGAAGCGATCCGCGCCCTTCACCTGCTGGTAGGTCTGCTGGCTGTCGGCGTCCAGGCTGAAGTGCAGCGTGCTGAAGCTGTCCTCGGCCTGGTCCGGCAGCTGAGCCAGTCGCACCAGCCTCCGGGCCCGCTCACGCCCCAGCAAGATGCCGTTGGTGTGCAGCTTGAAGCTGCGGAACAGCCTGTTGCCCCGGTTCATGGCGAAGGCGTACTCCAGCATGCGATCGAAGTCCGGGTGCAGGCTCGGCTCGCCCAGCCAGTGGGGGCAGAGGTGGACCTCGTCGGGCATGCCCTCCAGGCTGGCCAGCACCTGGCGCCAGACCTCCCAGCTCATGAAGCTGGGGGTCTCGCCGTGGGCCAGGGGCCGCAGGGACTGGCTGCACATGGGGCAACAGATGTTGCAGCGATCGGTCAGCTCGAGGTTCAGGTTGACGACCATGACGCCTTTCTTCATACCAGGCTGCGGATCGACCGCTCGTGGCCCAGGATGTTGGCGGAGCATTCCCTACAGCGGGCGGGGGGCTCGCCCCGCAGCATGGCCTGCCGCATTTCTCGCAGCGACTCGCCCTGCAGCCAGACCTCCTGCAGGCTGCGCTGGGCCACGGACTCGCCCTGGCCCGCCAGCACGCAGCAGGGGCTGGTGCGGCCGTCCGCCTGCACCACCAGGTAATGCCAGGCCTTCAGGCAGGGAGCCTGCCGCAGGCCCGCCAACAGGCTCTCGGGTTCGCTGCCAGGGGGGGGCGCTGCGGGCGCTGCGCGGCGCCCCCGCTCCAGGTTCTCTGGCTCCAGGAAGTGCTCCAGGGTGGTGGCGATGCCCAGTTCGGCGGCCAGGGCCAGGGTCCGGGCGGCCAGCCGGGGCACCTGGGCTTTCTGGTCCGGTTCCAGGTCCAGCTCCAGCTGCTCGGGCCGGTAGGCCACCAGGGCGTCGAAGTCGACCCGGAAGGCGCCCAGGGTATGGGCCAGGTGCAGCATGTCCTCCAGCGTGTGCAGGTTGCGACGCGTCAGCACGAAGTGCAGCGCGATGCGCGGCAGCTCGGCGGCGGCGGCGGATCGGCGGGCGCCCAGGCGGCAGATGGCGGTGACGCTGCGCTTGAAGGCGCCGGGCACGCCCCGCAGGGGATCGTGCACCGCAGCCCGCGGTCCATCGATGGAGAAGTGGATCTCGTCCCAGCCCGTGTCCACCAGCTGGTCCATCAGCTCTGGCCCCAGCAGGGTGCCGTTGGTGTTGAGGATGCCCTCCATGCCCAGGGCCTTGGCGCGGGCCAGCAGGCGCGGCAGCAGCTCACGGGCCATCAGGGGCTCGCCCCCGCCCAGCACGAAGAGCTGCCGCACGCCCAGCTCGGCCGCCTCCTCCAGCAGCGCCAGCTGCCGCGCTGCGGGCAGCTCGGCCACCCCGGGCCGATGGCGCTCCGTTGTGTCGCAGAAGGCGCAGTTCAGGTTGCAGCGCAGCGTGGGGTAGAGCTCCAGGGTGACGGGCCCCTGGGGCCCGCTGGAGTCCCAGGCCCGGATGCGCTCGGCGATGGCAGCTGGCTCGGGCACGGCTGAAAGATAGCACCGCTTTGGCTCCCACGCGCAGCACCGGGTACGTTGGGGGGGTCCGCCCGCGACGGAGGTCGAGCCATGATCCGTCCCCTCAGCTGCGCGCTGCCTCTCTCCCTGCTCTTGGCGCTGGGCTGCACGCCGGTGCGCGATACCGCCGAGCCCCTGCCGGCCTTCTGCGAAGACCCCAGCGGCGGCGACGAGTGGCGCTTCGAGGGCACCGGGGGCGGCAGCACCAGCGGCACCTTCGAGGGCACGCTGATCACCGACGCCGCGGCCGAGATCGACGACCCGGACTACGTGGCCTATATCCAGTACACCGTCGAGAACATCGACGTGGGAGGCACAACCCAGCAGAGCGGCAATACCGACAATTACGGCTATTTCTCCAGCTCCGGGGCGGCTGGCACCTGGCTCTTCCAGGCGGGGAGCACGGTGGCGGGCCAGCCCTGCAACGCCGAGATGGAGTTCGAGGTGGAGGTGGGGCAGAACACGATGATCTGCCCGCTGCTGCGCTGCACCGACTACTGACGGCGGTTCTCGGGGCGGTTTTTTTTCGAATGGAACGCCGGCGCCTGCCGTCCTAGCGGCCGCCGCTGACGATCGTGTGCCATCGATCCGCGGCGATGAGGCGCAACGCCTCTCGACGCCACGCCGAGGATGACATGACCCACCGCCTGCCGATCTTCTTCCTGACCTGCGCCGCCGCGCTGGCGCTGATCCCCCAGCGCGCCGAGGCCGGGCGCCGCGCACCGGTGGTCACCGTCTCCATCAAGAGCCGCGTGCCTCCGCCTGCGCTGCGCGGGGGTTGGCATCCCAGCCCCGCCGCCACCCGCGTGCGCTGCCCAGGGCCCGACTGGACCTGGGTGGAAGGCCACAGGGGCCGCAGCGGCAAGTGGGTCTCTGGTCACTGCAAGCAGGTGGGCACGCCTCCCAAGAAGGGCTGGGTCTACGTGCCCGGCCACCACAACGGCAAGGCCTGGGTGCGCGGCTTCTGGCGGCCGCCCTCGCGGGCGGGCTACCACTGGGTGGAGGCGCAGGCGGACGGTCGGAAGGGCTACAAGGCTGGCTACTGGGAGCCCGACGGCCCAGCGCCCATCGGCAAGATCTGGCGTCCTGGCCACTGGGACGGTCGCAGCTGGCAGCAGGGCCAGTGGGTGGATTCGGAGAGCTACACCGTCTACGACGAAGAGGGCGAGGTGGCCTTCTTCGCCGTGGGCGACGGCCAGGTGCAGGATGTGCAGCTGGGCGAGGAGGCCGAGCCCCTGGCCATGCCTGGCGATGAGGAACCGCCCCTGGCGCTGCCCGTGGACGAGCAACCCTGGGCCATCCCCGAGGAGCAGGTGCAGGAGGTGCCGCTGGAGGAGCAGGGCGGGACCGAGGCCTGGGAGATGGAGTACTCCGAGGTGGAGGGGACGCGGGTCAGGCATCATGGGGTGCCGGAGTAGGCTCCTAGCCCTCCACCCTCTCCAGTTCCCCTGGCAGCGGCAACCTGACCGTGAAGCGCGCCCCGCGCCCCGGCTGCGAGCGCACGTCGATCTCGCCGTCGTGGGCCTGCACGATGCGGCGGCAGATGGACAGGCCCAGGCCGGTGCCCCCGGGGCGCGTCGTGAAGAAGGGGATGAAGAGCTGATCCAGCTCCGGGGGCTCGATGCCCGGTCCGCTGTCCTCCACCGCGACGTCGGCGCTGCGCTGCAGCTCGCCGCGCCCGCCCTGCGTCAGGCGCGTGCTCACGGTCAACAGCCTGTCCGCGCCGTCGGGCTGGTTGGCCAGGGCCTGCAGCGCGTTCTGCACCAGGTTCAGCATCACCTGGCGCAGGCGCGCGGCGTCGGCGGGGGGCTGGGGCAGGTCCGGCTCCAGGGCCTCCACGATGCGCAGGTCCTGGGGCAGATCCTGGCGCCGCACCAGCTCCAGCACGTCCTTGACCAGGGCGTTCAGGTCCACGGGCCGGCGCTCGATCTCGAAGGGCCGGGCGTAGTCCAGAAACTGGCTGACCACCTCGTTCAGGCGGTCCACCTCATCGATGATGATCTGCACGAACTCGCCCGCCTCCTCGGCCTCGGCGGGTTCGTCGGCGGCCAGGTACTGGGCGGCGCCCTTGATGCCGGCCAGGGGGTTGCGGATCTCGTGGGCCAGGCCGGCCGCCATGGTGCCCAGGGCCGCCAGGCGGTGCTGCTCCTTCAGGCGCTCGAAGCCGTGGATATTGTCCAGCGCCAGGGCCAGGCGGTCCACGCTGCGCCGTAGGCGGCTCAGCTCGTCCTGGGAGAAGCCGTCGGACCAGGGTTCGTCCTTCAGCGCCAGCCAGCCCAGCACCAGCGATCCGCTGGCGATGGGCAGCAGCACGTCGCAGGCCAGGGCGCCCAACAGCCGGGCCTGGTGCTCGGCGCTCTCCATGCTGCGGCCGGCGCGCTGCAGGTCGCTGCGCACGTACCAGGGGGCCAGGGCCTGCTCTTCGGGCGCCACCTGCGCCAGGGCGTCCATGGGGTGGGCCTCGGGGCTGCCGCTGGCAGCGGCCAGGGGGAACTGCTGCTGCTCCTCGTCCCACAGGTAGATGGCCGCGTAGGGCACGCGCCCGCTGGCTTGCAGCGGATCCAGCATGGCGCTGCAGGCGCGGTCCAGGCTGATGGCCTTGGCCAGACCCTGGTCCACCTCGCGCAGGGTCAGGTTCAGCACGCGGCCGCGGCGATTGAGCCACTCGCTGGTTCGGGCCTCCACCATGCGGCGCAGGGGATCGTAGACGGCCAGGAAGAGCACGGTGGCCACCAGCGCCAGGTAGGTGCCGTGCACCGGGCTCAGGGACATTGCGTCGGTCCACAGCACGGCGATGCCCTGGGCCAGCACCAGCACGGCGCCGCAGATGCCCAGGGTGAGCAGGCGGCTGAAGATCTCGTGCAGGTCCAGCAGGCGGTAGAGCACCAGGACCTGGTGCAGCACGTAGAAGAGCAGGCCGCTGATCAGGGCGCCCACCGGCGGCACGGCGCCCTGCAGCACCACCGGCGAGGTGAAGATGTTGAGCCCGGCCAGCTCTGGGTAGTCGGCCAGCGCCCGCGCCAGGGCCTCCAGGCCGCTGAAGAAGAGGGCGCCCCCCAGCAGGGCCAGCAGGTAGCGCAGGCGCGTGCGCTCCACACGCTGCTGGGTATCTCCGTAGCGCATGGCCAGCTGGACCAGGCTCAGGCCCACGCCGCCCAGCACGAAGAGCGCCAGGGCCACGCCGGCCGGGCTGGCCCGCCCCGGATCCTTGAAGACCAGCAGCTCGGCCAGCAAGTAGGCGAGCCCCACCAGAGGCGAGAGCCAGGCCAGCCATGTGGCGGGGCGCACCCAGGTATCGCGGGGCTGCTGCAGCAGGCGGGCCAGGAAGACCCACAGGCTCAGGGGCAGCAGGGCCGCGCCAGCGCTCCAGGCCAGGGCGAAGGGCCAGAAGGCGGTGGCCAGGTAGAGGGCGAAGGCCGTGTAGGAGCAGGCCAGGTTCAGACCCAGGGCGGCGAAGGCGAGCCGGGTGGGGTCGCCGCGCTCCTGCAACCAGGCTCGCAGACTCAGGGCTCCGGCCAGCACCGCCACCGTCACGTAGATCAAGGTGTTCATGGAGCCAACCTGGGGGGAGGCGCTGCGGCGCCGGACGCAGAGAGCCTATCGCCCGAACCCGGGATATGACACCGCCATGCCGCGAAGAAATCCCTCTCCAGCTGCTGCGCTGCCCGCGGTGGATCGGGTCCTGCGGGCCGAGCGCGTACGCGATTTGCCCCGGCCCCTGGCCCTGCAGGTCGTACGGAGCCTGCTGGACGAGCTGCGCAGCCAGGTGCTGGCCGGTACGGCCGTGCCGGACTTCGACGTGCTGACCCGGCAGGTGGAGGCGCGCGTGGCCGCGCTGCGGCTGCCGGCGGTGCAGCGCGTGCTGAACGCCACGGGCGTCGTGCTGCACACCAATCTGGGCCGTGCGCCCCTGGCGGCCGAGGCGGGCGCTGCCGTGGCCCAGGCCATCCAGGGCTACGCCTCGGTGGAGATCGATCTGGACAGCGGCGGGCGGGGCGAGCGCCTGGCGCGCGTGGCGCACCGCCTGCGGGCCTGCACCGGGGCCGAGGATGCCATCGCGGTCAACAACAACGCCGCCGCCGTGCTGTTGGCCCTGACCGCCCTGGCGCGGGGGCGCTCGGTGGTGGCCAGCCGCGGCGAGCTGGTGGAGATCGGGGGCTCCTTCCGCATCCCGGAGGTGGCCGCTGCCGGGGGCGCCTGCCTGGTGGAGGTGGGCTGCACCAACCGCACCCGTGTGGCGGACTACGCCGCAGCCATGGAGCGGCCCGAGGGCGAGCGGCCCGTGGGCCTGCTGCGGGTCCATCGCTCCAACTTCCGCATCATCGGCTTCACCGAGGAGCCGGACCGGGTGGATTTGTCCGCCCTGGCCCACGAGCGCGGCGTCTGGCTCTACGAAGACCTGGGCAGCGGCAACCTGGTGCCCGGGATCCCCGGCGAACCCACGGTGCGCGAGGTGATCGCCGCAGGGGCGGACCTGGTCAGCTTCAGCGGCGACAAGCTGCTGGGCGGCCCCCAGGCCGGCATCATCGCCGGGCGCCGCCCGTTGGTTCGCCAGCTGCGGCGGCATCCGTTGTACCGGGCCCTGCGGCTGGACAAGATGACCCTGGCCGCCCTGGACGCCACGCTGCGGCTGCACGTGGAGGGCCGGGCCGAGCAGG
This sequence comes from uncultured Enterobacterales bacterium, assembly GCA_964454135.1. Lineage (GTDB taxonomy): Bacteria > Myxococcota_A > UBA796 > UBA796 > JAFGLY01 > CAYVQL01. The sequence continues at coordinate 28,549 of CAYVQL010000055.1, forward strand.
TGCCGGCGGTGGCCATGCTGCAGGCGCGTCCGGGCGCCCTGCGCCAGCGCTGCGAAGACCTGATCCAGGCGGTGGGGCGGCCCGACCTGGAGCTGGCCTGCGTCCGGACCGAGGGCCGCGCCGGGGCGGGAGCGCTCCCCGAGCGGCCCCTGCCGTCCGTGGCCGTGGCCGTGGCCTGCGCGCCGGCGGACGTCCTGGCCAGGCTGCTGCGAGAGGGAGATCCCCCGGTGATCGGCCGCCAGCACCAGGACCGCCTGCTGCTGGATCCGCGCACCCTGATGCTCGGCGAGGAGGCGGCGGTGGGGCAAGCCCTGCGGCGCGTCTTGGATGAGCTCTGCCCTAGGCTTAAGACATGAAGAACAACTTCTACGAGATCCTGCTGATACCTCCCGAGGCCGACGCCGAGCTGCTGGAGCACGCTTACCAGCAGACGCTGTCCGCCCTGGCCAAGCAGCTGCGCAAGGCGCGTGAGCGGGGCCAGGACATCGCCCTGCTGGAAGAGGAGCGCATCGCGCTGGAGCAGGCCTGGCGCGTGCTGTCGGACCCGGTGCGGCGCTCGCGCTACGACCGCTTCCTGGAGCTGGCCGACAGCTCGCCTCCCCACGAGGCCGACGAGCTCTGGTCCCTGGTCTCCTCCTCGCTGCTCGATCCCGCGGCCCAGGCCACCCTGGACCTGGTGGGCCTGCTGACCCAGATGAAGCTGGGCGCGGGCGGCGCCGCGCGGCGCCGAGCGGTGCGGGCGCCTTCGCCGCGGGTGGCTCCGGCAGCGCCTCCAGCGCGACCTCGCCCGGCTCCCGCCGCGGCCCCGACCCCCAAGCTCGCTGGGAAACCGAGTGCGCCCCAGGTCCAGGCACCGGGCACGGGCGGTATTTCGGCGCAGATCACGCTCCCTGGTTGGCAGGCGCCAGAGGTGGCACCGCCCCCCACGGTTCCGCCAACGACTGCCCCGCCAGCGCCCGCCCCGCAGGCGCCGGCCCAGCCGCCGTCGGCCCCGGCTGTCCGTGAGGCTCCCCAGCCCGAGCATGAGCTGGGCACCGACGTGCCCACGCTGGTCTTCCAGTACGGCTACTCGGGCAAGCTGATCCGCCGCCTGCGGCAGCTGCGGAACCTCTCGCTGGACCAGGTGGTGGAGACCACGCGCATCGCGCCGCACTACCTGGAAGCCATCGAGGCCGACGACTTCGCGCACCTGCCCGCCAACACCTACGTGCGCGGCTACCTGAAGGAGCTGGCGCGCCTGCTGGAGCTGGACCACGACGCCCTGGTCAAAGGCTACCTGACGCGCATGGGGCGCTAGCCGCTTGGATGAACACGAGGCCCGCAGCTTCGTGGCGCCGCCTGGCGCGGGCCGGCTGGACCGCTGCCTGGTGGCGCTGCTGCCCGAGCTGTCCCGTGCGCGCATTCAAGCTCTGATCAAGCGGGGCGCCGTGACGGTGGACGACCAGACCAGCCGCCCCGCCCACAAGCTGCGGGGCGGTGAGCGCCTACAGGTGCGGCTGCCGCCGCCCAGGCCCTGCCTGCTGCAACCCGAGAACATCCCCCTGGACATCCTGTACCAGGACCGCGACGTGGTGGTCATCGACAAGCCGGCGGGCATGGTGGTGCATCCCGCGCCGGGGCACCGCAGCGGCACCCTGGTGCACGCCTTGCTGCACGCCCTGCCCCAGCTGGCCGACGCGGCGGGGCAGGAGCGGCCGGGCATCGTGCATCGCCTGGACAAGGGCACCAGCGGCGTGCTGGTGGTGGCGCTGCACGACGTGGCCCTGCGCCGGTTGCAGGCGCGCTTCGCGCTGCATGAGGTGCAGCGCGAGTACCTGGCCGTGGTCTGCGGCGTGCCCGAATTCCTGGAGGGCGCCATCCGCAGCCAGCTGGGACGGCATCCCCGCGATCGGGTGCGCTTCGCGTCGGTGGAGCGGGGCGGGCGTCAGGCCGTCACCCACTGGCGCAGGCTGGCCACGGGTCAGGGCGTGTCGCTGCTCTCCTGCCGCCTGGAGACGGGGCGTACGCACCAGATCCGGGTGCACCTCTGCGAACAGGATCTGCCGGTGGTGGGGGATCCGCTCTACCGCGGGCGCCGCCAGCTGCCCGCCGCCTTGAGCCACTGGCGCCAGCGGCTGGACCACCAGCTGTTGCACGCCGCGCGCCTGGGCTTCGAACAGCCCGTGGACGGCAGGCCGCTGCGCTTCCACGCGCCGCCTCCCGAGGACTTTCAAGCCTTTTGCCGCGAGGCCGGCCTGCCCCTGCCCGGCTGCTGATCAGGGCCCCAGGACGTCGCGGCCGCCCCTGGAATCCCAGCTGCGGCCGGGATCCGGGGGCGGTGATTCTACCGGGTGGAGCTTGCCGATTCGAGCCTGCTAGGGCGTGGCGGTGTCCTTCTTGGCGGGCACACCGGTGTCGTCCGGAGGCGTGCCGGTGTCCTGCGGCGCGTCCTTGCAGTTGGGGTGCGTGTCCTCTTCCTCGATCTCCTCGAGGGTGACTCCCGCGACCTCGTCGGCCTTGATCTGGTCGGCCAGCAGCTCGAGGCAGTACTCTTCGCCGTCGGAGCAGGCCACGCAGGGGGCGCCGAAGCTCTCGGTGAGCGCGCAGGCGTCTTCCGCCGTCTCGACCTCGTCGATCATCTCGACGATGTCGCGGGCGTCGATGGCGCCGCCCAGCACGGCGCCGCCGAAGTAGGAGCCGTCGGCCGCGAAGGTGCCGGAGATCTGCAGGTCGTGCACCAGCACCGAGTAGCCCATGGCCGACAGGGTGGTGTCCGCCGGGCCCACGCTGAAGTAGGGCGCGTCGCTGAAGTCGGCCGAGGGGAACACGAAGGTGGGCATGCAGAAGTCCTGCGTGCCGGCCTCGTCCTCGGTGTAGGTGCCGAACATCTCGATGGCGCCGCCTTCGGTGGACTTGACGCCGATAAGGACCGCGCCCTCGATCAGGTCGCCCAACAGGTCGCCCACGCCCGGCGGATCGATGAAGCGCGCCGAACCCAGGTCCAGGCTGTAGGTCTTGCCCACCAGATCGGCGGTCAGGGAAGAGCCCAGCGCGCTGGTGGTGAAGGGCAGCTCGCTGTCGCCGCCGCAGTAGGAGAGCGTGGCCGTGTAGGAGGTGGAGGGCGAGAGGGACGAGTCGGGGGTGAAGTACACCACCTCTTCGTCGTCGGACAGCCAGGTGGTGCCCGGCACATCCGCGCCGTCGGACAGCGTGATGGTGGGCGTGCCCGGATCCGGGCCGTCATCGAGGTAGAACTCGATGTCCGCGCGCCAGTAGGCGTCGGTGGCGTCCTTGGCCGGCACGGTCTCGTCGATGGTCACACCGCAGTCGTCGACCGCTGAGTCGTTTTTGTCGTCACAGCCGATGAGCGTGAAGCCTACGCCGAGCGCTGCGTAGAGAGTGAAGTTCGAAGCCATCATTCCTCCGTCTCCTGTCGCCTCCTGGCGACGGTTTCCTCGAATCCGGTGCAAGATACTGGGCGGAACTGCGACTGTCAACATGACGCAGACCAGCCACTCGCCCTGGAGAGTGGAGCGCAAGCGAGCGTATTTATCAGCTCTGCGCTGCCATATAGGCCATGCGCAGTTCGTAGAGCAGGGCGGACAGCAGGCGGGTCTCTTCTTCGTCCAAGTTGCCCTTGGTCTTCTGCTCCATGACCTCCAGCAGGTCGATGGACTGCTTGGCCAGGGCCAGGGCAGCCTGGGCGTCGGCCTGGGCCGGGGCCTTGACCTGGCGCAGCTGCTCCATGGCGGAGTGGGCCACGCTCAGGACGAAGGTACCGAAGGTCATCGGCGGCGCTGCGCTGGCGCCCTTGGGGGCTTTTTCTTCGGACATTTCGATCTCCAGGGATGGGGAGGGGGAAGGAAACGGGGCTTAGAGAGCCACTTCCACGTGGCCGCGGTAGGGGCCGCGTTGCACGGTGAGCAGGACCGCCAGGCGGTGGGCGATCTTGGCGCGCAACAGGGCGGTCCGCAGCTGCTCTTCCGTGTTGACCGGCGAGCCGTGGACCGCCTGGATCACGTCTCCGACGCGCAGGCCGGCCTTGGCGAAGCTGCCGCGGGGGGAGACGGCGGCCGCCATCAGGCCCTGGGCGGTGCGCAGGCCGTGGGCCCGGGCCGTGGCTCGGTCCAGGGGGATCAGCTCCACGCCCAGGGTCTGCGCCAGCAGGCTGGGGCCCAGGTCGGCGGGACAGCTCTCGGCCGTCACCTGCGCCTGGAAGGGCTGCCCCTGGCGCAGGCCGGACAGGCTCACCTGGTCGCCCGCCTGGTGCGAGGCCAGCCGCAGGTTGAGGTCGGCGCGGCTGTGGATGCTCTGGCCGTCGAGGCGCAGCAGGATGTCGCCCACCTGCAGCGGGCTGGGATCTGCGGGTGGTCGTGGCCGCACCGACTCCACGGCCACGGCGCCCTGTTCGATAGGCGTGCCCGCGTAGCGCGGCCCGCCGATGTCGGAGACGGCGATGCCCAGCCAGGGAGCGCGCACCGAGCCGTAGCGCAGCAGGTCGCGGGCCACCTTGGCGGCCCGATCCACCGGGATGGCGAAGCCGATGTTCTCGGCGTCGCGCCGGATGGCCGTGTTGATGCCTATCAGCTCGCCGTGGATGTTCAGCAGCGGCCCGCCCGAGTTGCCGGGGTTGATGCCGGCGTCGGTCTGGATGTAGTCCTGGTAGACCCGCTCCGCCACCTCCAGCCGGCGACCCGCCGAGCTGACCACGCCGGTGGTGACCGTGTGCCCCAGGCCGAAGGGGTTGCCGATGGCGATCACCGGCTCGCCGAGCAGCAGGTCGTGGGAGCGCCCCAGGGGGACGGTGGGCAGCCCCTGGGCCCCCTCGAGCTGCAGCACGGCCAGGTCCAGGTCGCCGTCGAGGCCCACCACGGTGGCCTGGTAGGCGCTGCCGTCGGACAGGGTGGCGGTGATCTGCAGGGCGCCGTCCAGCACGTGAGCGTTGGTGAGCACCACGCCGTCGGCGCGGATCACGGCGCCGCTGCCCTGAGTGGTGCTGGTGCCCGAGCTGCCGTAGAAGAGCTGGAAGGGGGACTGGGTGGCCACTTCGCAGGTGATGCTGACCACGGCGGGAGCGGTGCGGGCCACGGCGTCCACCACGGCCGTACGGCGGGCCGCCAGGGGACCGGGCTGCGCCGCGGGAAGCACGCCGTCGGCGGCCGCGGCGCTGGATTCCTCGTCCGCTGCGTCGGCTCCCTCGTTGGCAGCGCCGGCCAGGGGCGCACCCGAGCCCGGCAGGCCCAGCTCGCCCCCGCCCACGGCGAAGAGAACGCCCAGCGCGAAGCCCGCCAGCACAGCGGCGAGGAGGGCTCTGCGACTGGTGGCTTCGGACATGCGCCTCTCGTTGCGTTTCGGCCCGGGCATCGCCTCTTCCGCGCCCTGGGCTCCTCCTGGAAGAACGCGCTGCAAGCGAAGTTACACACTGCGTGTTGCGTGTCAATTGGGCTGGTTCGCTGTCTAGAGCCCTTGCCCGGAGGTTCCCGACCACCCTGTCGGGTGGCCATGAACCTCCGGTGGCGCTGACGCGCCAGCCGCTTTGCGGCGCATGGGCACCATGCTTTCTTGTGGGGGCTCCGCCCCCAACATGCGCCCTCGGCGCATCCCCCCCTGCCGCATCCGCGGCAGGAAGTGCACGCGCAGCAACGTGGATGGTAGGTGGCAAGAAATTTTCAAGCGCGTGCACTAGAGCGGCGCCATGGGGTTAACTACCGAGCGCGTCGCCAAGAGGAGGAAGCCCCGTGAGACGCCTCGTCATGCTGCTGGCCATGCTCCTGCTGCTGGTCCCCGCCGCCCAAGCCGCGCGCGGAAAGCGCCTGGGTCCCGAGGAACGCTACGAACTGGGCCAGAAGTACATGCGGCGCGGCTACTACGCCAAGGCCCTGGAACAGTTCAACCGCGTGCGCAACTACCACCGCGACGACCCCCACGCCGTCTTGAGCGAGCTGGCCATCGCCGACCTCTACTTCAAGAAGGCCGAGTGGGACCAGGCGCGCCTGGCCTACGAAGACTTCCAGCGTATGCACCCGCGGCACGCCAAGGCCGACTACGTGACATACCGCGTGGGCTTCTGCTTGTGGCGCAAGGCGCCCTCCATCGCGGCGCGCGACCAGGTCTGGACCCGCCAGGCGGTCAACGCCTGGAGCGGCTTCGCCGTTCGCTATCCCGACAGCGAGCTGCTGCCCGAGGTGCAGGAGCGCCTGCAAGAGGGGCGCAACCGCCTGGCCCACAAAGAGTTCATCATCGGCAACTTCTACTTCAAGCGCGCTGCCTGGCAGGCCGCCGCGGGGCGCCTGGAGGGTCTGCTGCGCATCTACCCCCAGTGCGAGGATCGGGAGCACGCCATGGCCCTGCTGGGCCAGAGCCAATTCCAGCTCGGCGACGTGGAGGCCGCGCGACGCACCCTGGCCAAGCTGACGGACGAGGGCTACCAGGCGCGTCCGGCCAAGGCGCTGGAGAAGCTGCTCGCAGGGCAATGATAGCCAAGGGGCCCACCGCGGCCGGAGGAATCCCATGAGCTGCCGCGCAGGCTCCCCACCCCGGCTCGCGGCGTTGCTGGTGTTGGCGGTGCTGAACCTGGGCTGTCCGTACGCCCCCGCTGACCCTCCGCAGGGCGATAGCGACGGCCCGGAGGACAGCGAGGCCGACAGCGATACCGACAGCGACGCGGACAGCGACACGGATAGCGACACCGACGCCGATCCCGAGGTGGATCCGCGCGTGGCCGAGCTGGACCCTTTCGTGCAGCCAAGCGTCTACGTCACGCCGGTGCTGCTGCAGCCCGGTGGGCAGGCCACCGTGCACTACCAGGGCGAGCTGGCCCAGGCCTCCGAGCTGGTCCTTCGCTACGGCTTCAACGGCTGGAACATGGACGCGGACGCTCGCGTGGCCACCCCCGTGCCCATGCCAGCCTACAGCGAGCTGTCCATGGATGCGGCGGACGTAGGCTTCTCGGCCGATATCGAGCTGCCCTCCGAGGCCCGCGCGCTGCATATGACCTTCTACGAGGAACAGAAGAAGGACGAGGTCTGGGACGACAACGATGGCCTGGAGTACCACCAGGGGGTGGTCTTTCCCTACATTGGCCCCTTCCTCACCTGGAATGACAGCTGCAAGCCCGATGAAGGCGTGGTGATCAACTGGGAGAGCTCCGTGCCTTGCCTGGGGGTGGTGGCCTACGGCAGCGGGGACGAGCCCGACATCTTCGTGGCGGGTGAGAGCCTGGACACCATGCACCACGTGGCGCTCTGCGATCTGGCCCCCGACAGCGAGTACGTCTACCGGGTCTACGACAGCGCGGGCCGCGTCTCGGACCTGCACCGCTTCCGTACCGCGGCCGCGCAGGCGCAGGAGTACAGCTTCATCGTGCTGGCGGATGCCCAGGACAGCGGCAGCTACGCCTGGGAGCAGGTGGCCGCCCACCTGGTCAGCGCGCACGCCGACGCGAGCTTCGCCGTCTTCGTCGGCGACCTGACCTACTACGACGAGCCTGGCGACTGGTGGACCTTCTTCGATCTGGGCCGCGCCTACTTCGCCGAGCGCGCCATCATGCCCGTGCCCGGCAACCACGACACCCCCTCCGGCTCGGTCAGCGACGCCGACAGCAGCAGCTTCGAGCGCTACTTCTCGTTGCCCCTGGCGGACGGATCGGGCGCCTGGTACAGCTTCGACTACGGCAACAGCCACTTCTTGGGGCTCAACTCGGAGATCCGCGAGGACTTCGCCCCCAAGGGGGCGCAGTACGACTTCGCCGAGTCCGACCTGCAGCTGACCTGGGACGGCCAGGAGCGAATCTTCGACCACGTCTTTGCCTACTGGCACATCGCCCCCTACAACGCCGGCTCCCGCCACGACAACGAGCAGTGGGATTTCAGGGAGATCACCGCCCTGTTCGACGGCAACGTGGACTGGGTGTTCAGCGGGCACGAGCACCTGGCCCAGCGCATGGTTCCGTTGCGCTACGACGGCCTGGCCGCCGCCACAGGCGACTACGGCGTCGGGCCCGAGGATGGCGTGGGCTACATGGTGCTGCCCCCGGCCGGCTACTACTCCAGCACCTCGGTGGTGGACGAGAAGGCCTCCACCGGCGCCGAGCAGCGACAGCTGGTGGCCTGGCCCGAGCTCCCAGCGGGCAAGAACAGCGCCGAGTCGGAGATGGGCTTCGTCGAGGTGCAGGTCCTGGGGGATCAGCTGCTGCTGCGGACCTGGGGCATGGGGGACGTCTCCAAGCTCGAAGAGGCCCACATCCGCGAGGAGCTCGCGGGGCTCTGATCCGCTTGGAGCTCAGGCCCGGCCCACCAGCTCCACGGCCCTGGGCCGCAGGCCGAAGCTGAGCTCGTTGCGGAAGCCGCGCGCCTCGCCGCCCAGCTGGTAGGGGATGGCCTCGGCGAACTGCACGCGCACGCTGTCCGCCAGGAAGTCGTGGAAGGCGGGATGCTGTAGCTGGCCGTCCCAGACCCGCGTGAAGTTGAGGCCGGTCTGCAGGGCGCTCATGTCGACGATGCGCAGGTGGAAGCGCCCTGGGTGGCGGTTCGCCAGGGGGAAGAAGCGCATGCCGTAGCCGTAGTAGGGCGTGGTGGCGGCCCCGATCAGGGACATGGGGCCGCGGTAGAGCTCTTGGCCCTCGGCGACCACGTCCCCCAAGGGCTGCCCCTGCAGGTCCACTTTGCGCGTGGGGGATCCCAGGTTGATCACCCGCACCTCGGGATTCTCCCGCCACAGGTAGCGGGGCAGGGTGCGCCCGAAGCCGGCCAGCAGGTAGCCCAGCAGGCCCTTGCAGAGCGGCTCGTGCCACTTGCCCCGCGCGCCGCGTAGCAGGCGGTTGTAGTCGTTCAGGATCGCCGCGTCATGGCCCAGCGAGGCGAAGGGGAAGAGGGTGCGCTCGGCCTCCACCATGGTGACCGGTTGGGTGCGGTGGATGTCTCCTGCCTGGTAGCGCCGCAGATCCTCCAGAGCGCCGCAGGAACCCATCCAGTGGGCCAGGGCGTTGCCCGTGCCCAGGCGCAGCACGCCCAGGGAGGGCAGCCGGCGCACCTGCTCACGCAGCCCGTCCAGCAGGTTGATCAAGCCCACGATGGTGCCGTCGCCGCCCCCGGCGAAGATGGTGTCGTACTCGCGCTCCAGGCAGGTGCGCACCGCCTGCTGGGCGTGCTCGGCGCTCTCGGTGAGGAAGACGTGCTCCTGGCCCACCAGGCCGCCCACGCGGCGCGCCAGGCGCGGGGTGACGCGGCCCGCGTTGGCATTGAGCAGCACGCCGAAAGAGGAGGAGGGGAAGCTGAAAGAGGCCAGCATGGGAGTCTCCCTGAAGGGGACGCCCTGGGATGAAGCAAGATACGGGCCAGCTGTCTGGCGCGCAGGGCAGGGTGCTTCGAAAGCCCGCTATCGGCTGTCTGCGGCCTGCTGGCAACCCCGCGGGTGCGTAGCTCGCTTCGCGGGTATGGGCTGGGGTGGCACCACAGCTCCGCGGCTGCCAGGCCAGGTCTTTGACGCCGAAGGCGCGTTCTTCATTCGCTCGGCGCAGAAAAACCGCCGCCAGGATCAGCCGATGCTGGCCGTCCCGATGCCGCTGATGGTCAGCGCCAGGTTGTCGGGGCTGTTGGCGTAGCGCAGGGCGTCCTTCAGGCTGACCACCTTGTTCTGGTAGAAGTGCAGCAGGGCCTGGTCGAAGGTCTGGCTGCCGTACTGCTCGTGACCCTGGGCCACCAGGTCGGGGATCTCCTTGGTGCGCGTCGGATCCACGATGCACTCGTAGACGCTGCCCGTGTTGAGCATGATCTCCACCGCCGCCACGCGCCCTCCGCCGCGGATGGGCACCAGGCGCTGGGAGAGGATGGCACGCACCGTAGCCGCCAGCTGGCGGCGCACCTGCTGCTGGTGGTGGGGTGGGAAGAAGCCCACGATGCGGTTGACGGTCTCGGGGGCGTTCAGGGAGTGGATCGTGGAAAGCACCAGGTGACCGGTCTCGGCTGCGGCCAGGGCGATCTCCAGCGACTCCAGGTCGCGCAGCTCTCCCACCAGGATCACATCCGGATCCTGGCGCAGGGCGGCGCGCAGCGCAGAGGGGAAGTTGGTGGTGTCCGTGCCCACCTCGCGTTGGTTGATGACCGATTTGCGATCGCGGAAGGAGAACTCGATGGGATCTTCCACCGTCAGGATGTGGTCGGTCTTGGCGCGGTTGATCTCCTCGACGATGGCCGCCAGGGTTGTGCTCTTGCCCGAGCCCGTGGTGCCTGTCACCAGTACCAGGCCGCGGGGCTCCATGGCGATCTTCTTGAGCACCGGGGGCAGGCGCAGCTCATCGATGGTCTTGACCTTGTTGGGGATGGCGCGCAAGACCAGCCCGATCTGCTGGCGCTGCCGAAAGACGTTGACCCGGAAGCGCCCGATGGAGGGTACGGACCAGGAGAAGTCGATGTCATTGCTGCGCTTGAAGCGCTCGCGCTGCCCCTTGCTCATCACATCCCAGGCCATCTTGGCCGTGTAGTCCGGGGTGAGGGGCTGCAGGCGCGGGATGGGCCCCAGCGTGCCGTTGATCCGCTGCAGCGGTGGCTGCCCTGCCTTGATGTGGATGTCCGAGGCACCCGCCAGGGTGGCGGTGCGGCAGATGGACTGCAGGGCCGAGATGCTGGCGGACTGGTCTGGGGGCATGGAGACCTCGCGTGGCTACGCGAGAGAATGTACTGGCGCGGGGGCCCCCGGTGCAACGAAAGGCCCCAGGTCAGGCCTCGGCGCTGGCCTCTTCTTCGGTCTTTCCCAATCCGAAGTGGGCGCGCAGGGCGGCGTCCAGCCCCGCGAGCAGCTCCGGGTGCTCCTCGAGATAGCGCGAGGCCTTGTCGCGACCCTGACCCAGGCGTTCCTCTTCCATGGAGTACCAGGAGCCGCTCTTGCGCACCATGCCCGCCTCCACCCCCAGGTCGATCAGCTCGGCCAGGTAGCCGATGCCCTCGCCGAAGTGGATCTCGAACTCCACCTTGCGGAAAGGCGGCGCTAGCTTGTTCTTGACCACCTTGACCCGCACCCGGTTGCCCACGTCCTTGCCGTCGGCCTTGATGGCGCCGATGCGTCGGATCTCCATGCGCACCGAAGAGTAGAACTTCAGCGCGTTGCCCCCGCTGGTCACCTCGGGATTGCCGTACATGACGCCGATCTTGTAGCGAACCTGGTTGATGAACACCATGGCGCAGTTGGACTTGTGGATGCTGCCCGTCAGCTTGCGCAGGGCCTTGCTCATCAAGCGCGCCTGCAGGCCCGGCTGGATGTCGCCCATGTCCCCTTCCAGCTCGGCGCGCGGCACCAGGGCCGCCACCGAGTCGATCACCACGATATCGATGGCCCCCGAGCGCACCAGGGTGTCGGCGATCTCCAGCGCCTGCTCACCGTGATCCGGCTGCGAGATCAGCAGCTCGTCGATCTTGATGCCCAGCGCCCGCGCGTAGGTCACATCCAGCGCGTGCTCGGCGTCGATGAAGGCCGCCACCCCGCCCTTCTTCTGGGTCTCGGCGATGCAGTGCAGCGCCAGCGTGGTCTTGCCCGAGCTCTCCGGCCCGTAGATCTCGGTCACCCGTCCGCAGGGGATGCCCCCGATACCCAGGGCCACGTCCAGCGACAGCGAGCCCGTGGGGATGGACTCCAACTTCACCACGGCCTCGTCGTCCATGCGCATGATCGACCCCTTGCCGAAGTTGCGCTGGATGGACTTGATGGCGGCGTCGATGGCCTTGCTGCGCTGCGGATCGATGGGCATGGGCTCCTCCGGGGGGATGGGCGCAGGACGCGCGAGGAGAGGGGGCGTTTGAACATATGTGCAGTAATCAGGGTCGGGGGGGGTGTCAATCAAGAGAGGAGATTTGGGGGGATTTGGACTGGCCCCGGGGGCTGTTGACCCGGCGAACCCACCCCCACTTCGCCTTCCCGCAGCAGCCCGATCGGACATTGGGGCGCCAGTGAGGGCTCACTGAGGCCTGGACGTCCGATCTGGGGGCCTGCGATCGGACATTGGGGCGCCAGTGAGGGCTCACTGAGGCCTGGACGTCCGATCTGGGGGCCTGCGATCGGACATTGGGGCGCCAGTGAGGGCTCACTGAGGCCTGGACGTCCGATCCAGGTGTGGGAGACGCTCGGCTCTCTGCAGAGCGCCGTGGAGCAGACCCACCAGAAGAGGCACGCTCTGACCTCACCGAACGGGAATCCCCTGCCCGAGCTTCCGCACCGCAGCCCGTTGGCCGCTGCCCCCGGGGGCAGCTGATCCGCCGGACCCATCCTCGCCCAGGCCTTCCCAGCCCCGGATCTCCAGCTTATCCTCACCTCTTCCGAAGCCGACCCGGGAACACCCGCCCTCCATGCCCAGCTTCCGCCTCCTCTTCATCCTCCCCTTGCTCCTGGCGAGCTGCCTGGTGGTGAGGATGAACCCCCGCAGCAGAGCCGAGCCCCGCAGCGATCTCGGTGTGCGCGCCAACGTGGAGCGCCACGTGCGCGCCCTTGCCTTTCCCCGCAACGTGGTGCATCGGGAGTCATATCGCGAGGCCTTCGACTACATCTGCGAGCAGTGGTCGCAACAGGGCTACGAGGCGCAGGCCGAGTACGTCGCGCCCTTTGCGGAGAACATCGTGGCCGAGCTGGCCGGGGGGCCGGAGATCGTGCTGGTAGGGGCCCACTACGACAGCTTCTGCGACTCTCCGGGTGCAGATGACAACGCCTCGGCCGTGGCGGCCATGCTGGAGGTGTCTGGGCTGCTGGCGGGTCAGTCCTACGAACGCACCGTGCGCTTCGTGGCCTTCGCCAACGAGGAGCCGCCCTATTTTCAGCGGGCGGGAATGGGCAGCCCGGTGCACGCGGCGGGCGCGCGGCGGCGGGGCGAGGAGCTGGCGGCCGTGCTGGTGCTGGAGTCGCTGGGCTACTACAGCGACGAGCGGGGAAGCCAGCAATGGCCGAGGCCCTTCGGCCTCGTCTTTCCCCGCCGGGCCAGCTTCCTGGCGGTGATCGGCGACATGGGCTCGGCCAGGCAGGTGCGCCGGGTCACGCGGGCGCTGCGCAGGCATTCCCCGGTTCCCACGGTGGGCGGGTCCGTGCCGGCCTGGATCAAGGGCGTGGACTGGTCGGACCACTGGAGCTTCTGGCAGCAGGGCTACGACGCCGTGATGGTGACGGACATGCCCGTCTTCCGCAACCCCAACTACCACAGGGTGACGGACATGCCCGACACGCTGGACTACGACGCGCTGGCGGGCTTCACGCTGGGCCTGGCGGAGGTGGTGGCGGAGTTGGCCAGCGACTGAGCCCCCTTGACAGCCCCCCGAAACAGAATACTAAGCAGCCACTCAATGAGTGGAGACTCAGTGAAACGAGCCGAGCGCAAGAGACAGACCCGGGCCCGCCTGCTGGAGGCGGCGGCCAGGCTCTTCGCCAGCCAGGGCGTGCTGGCCACGCGCACGGCCGAGGTGGCCCGGGCGGCGGGGGTCTCGCACGGCACCGTCTTCGTGCACTTCAAGACGCGCGAGGAGCTGGTGGCGGCCGTGGTCTCGGACCGGGGACGGGCGGTGATGGACAGGATCCACCGGGCGGCGGAGAACCGCCAGGATCTGCGCGCCGTGCTCGAGGCCCACGTGGCCGGCCTGGCCCGGCACGAGGCCTTCTACGCCCGCCTGGTGGCCGAGTCCCCGGCTCTGCCCCCCTATGCGCGCCACATGCTGCTGGGCATCCAGGCCGCCACCTCCCACCACCTGCGGCAGGTGGCCGAGCCCGCCATGGAGGCCGGCCAGCTGAAGCGCGTCCCCTTCCACCTGCTGTTCAACACCTGGATCGGGCTGGTCAACCACTACCTGGTCAACCGCGACTTGTTCGCTCCGGATGCCTCCGTCCTCGCCACCCACGGCGAGGCGCTGATCGATCACTACATGGCGCTGCTGGCGTCCTGACAACCCCGAGGAGTCCCCATGTCCGACCCCACCTGCATCGCCTGTGGAATGCCCATGACCAGCCCCGAGCAGCACGCCGGCGGTGACAGCGGCAAAGACTACTGCGTCCACTGCGCCCGCCCCGACGGCTCCATGAAGTCCTACGAGGAGGCCCTGGAGGGCATGACCGCGTTCATGATGAGCAGCCAGGGCCTGGCCTGGGGCCCGGCCCGCGAGGCGGTGAAGCAGATGATGGCCCGCCTGCCGGCCTGGAGCGGGCGATGAGCCGCTCAGCCGCTGCCCAGGCCGTGTATCCTCGCCTCGGCGTCGTGCTCGGCAGGCGCGACACCAAGGCCGACATCGCCCTGGGGCAGGACATCGCCGCCCGCAGCGCCTCTGACGAGCTGGCAGGCCTAGTGGAGCTGCTGGCCGAGAAGAAGCTGGCCTCCAGCGCCATCAAGGCCATCTACGAGTGCGGCTACCTCGCCCCGGAGCTGCTGGTCCCCCACCTGGAGGTCTTCGTGGGCCTGCTGGCCGACCGGCGCAACCGCATGGTCTGGGGCGCCATGATTGCCATCTCCTGCGTGGCGAAGGCGGCGCCCGCCCTGGTGTGGGCCCACCGGGAGCGGATCATGGATGTGCACAGCAGCGGCACAGTGATCACACAGGTCAGCGCCGTGCACGCCCTGACCGCGGCGGTGGCCGCGGAGCCCGCCTGGTCCGCGGCGCTGCAGGGGTGGTTCGCGCAGGTCCTGCGGGAGGCCAATCCCAAGCAGCTGGTCCAGCTGGCCGAGAAGATCCTGCCCGTGGCGGCGCCCGGGGGGCGCGAGGCCTTGCTGGGCATCGCGGTGTCCCGTGGCGACGAGCTGCCCAGCGCCAACGCCGTCAAGCGGCTGCGGCGTCTGGCGCGCAAGCACGGCGTCTGACCCTGGACGGAGCTCCCGTGGAGAAGAGGAAGAAGGTTCTCCTGCTCATCTTGGCGGCTCTGGCCGCCGTGGCGCTCCTGCTGGGCGTGGCGGGGGCGCTGCTGTGGCACTGGATGGGTCGGCCCCTCTACCAGCCCGGCGCCCTGGCCAGCGGAGAGGGCCTGGCCACGCCTCTGGATCCCCCGGCCCAGGAGGAGCCCCAGCTGCTGCGGGTGGCCCCCGCGGTGGCCTTGCACAGCTTCTCCGACGGCAGCGGCTCGCTGGCGCTGGTGCTGCACGGGGGCCCAGGTCAGCCCTGGAGCGAGCCCTGGGAAGGGCTGCACCTGCTGGCCGGACAGCGTCGCTTCCTCTACTACCACCAGCGGGGCTGCGGCCTGTCCACGCGGCCCATCGACCGATTCCAGGGCCGGAGCTTCTACGACAACGTCCAGCAGCTGGACGCCCAGCTGGGCCTGGCAGAGCAAGTGGCGGACGTGGAGCGCATCCGTCGCATCCTGGGCCAGGAGCACCTGGTGCTGGTGGGCCACTCCTTCGGGGCCTTCCTGGCCGCCTTGTACGCGGCGGAGTTCCCCGACCGCGTCCGGGGGCTGGTGCTGGTCTCCCCGGCCAACACCGTGGTCTTCCCCCAGGACGACGGAGGCCTGTTCGAACGCATCCGCGAGCAGCTGCCCGCGGACCAGCAGGCCGCCTTCCGGGACTACCAGGATCGGCTCTTCGACATGGGCAGCATCTTCGACAGGAGCGACGCCGAGCTGGCCGCACTCAACGGCGAGCTGGGCCCCTACTACGCGGCAGCGGCCCGGGCGCGCGGCGTGCAGGTGCCGGTCCGGGCTCTGCAGACCGAGGGCCCGGGGGGCTGGATGGTGCAGGGAATGTACCTGGGCCTGGGCCGCCGCCACGACTACAGCCAGGCCCTGGGGGCGCTGCAGGCCCCGGTGCTGGTGGTCCACGGCCAGCTGGATCTGCAGCCGGAGGCCTGCAGCCGCCTCTATCTGGACTACTTCCCCGAGGCCCGCCTGGAGGTGATCCCCGGCGTGGGTCACTTCTCGTTCATCGAGGCTCCCGAGGCCTTCGCGGCGGTGGTGGGGCCCTTCTTGCAAGAGCTGGAGTGAGCGCTGCGTGGGCTCGGTCATCCTTGCGGCCAACCGATGCATTGCCAAGGTTGAAAGCCGAT
>CAYVQL010000056.1:0-43741 GCA_964454135.1 uncultured Enterobacterales bacterium
GATCTCGACGCGGACGGCTTCGACGATCTGCTCATCGGCGGGCCCTATGCCGAGATCAACACGGGGGTGGCCTATGTGGTGCTGGGGGGGGCGGGAATCTAGCGCCCACACTCCTCAAACGCCTCCTGCGCCCGCTCTCGATTCTCGCCCAGGAAGCGCATGCGATCCGCCACGGGCACGCAGTGGGGGAAGGCCAGCGTCAGCCGTTGCTGGAGCTCCTCCAGGGTGAAGAGCGTCCAGAGCCGCAGCGCGCCATCGGCTGCGGCGCTGGCCAGGTGTCGGCCGTCGGGGCTGACCTGCAGCACGTGAACGTCACCGGTGTGCTCCGCCAGGTCGAACGCCGCCGTCGTGCCCTTGTCCCCCCGGCGTACCCGAATGGCACCATCCTCCAAGGCCATGACCTCGAGCTCGGCCCCGAGCCGGGCACTGCCCTGCGACGCCATGGCGCCCGCAGCCACAGCCGGCACTGAGTCGATCCCCCCGTCCATGGTCCAGGCCAGCCGGGTGCCGTCCGCCAGGCTGGCGACCAGCACGCCGCCTTCCCCGTCGAAGCCCAGGGCGCGCACCTGACGGCCGTCCACGCCAGGCAGGACCAGGGAGAGATCGCTGTCGGACGCGGACCAGCGCCGCAGCGACGCGCCATCATCGACAGAGAGCAAAGAGCTCACCGAAAAGCCGAGAGCCGTGATGGACCGGGTATGGCCGAGCAGCTTCCGCGCCCGCAGCAGCCGACCATCCGGCGCCAGCCTCCAGTGCAGCACCGTGCCATCGGAACACGCGGTGGCGAAGGCCTGCCCGTCGTGGGCGAAGGCGACCTGGTCCACGCCGCCCTCGCAGCCCGGCAGCACGCGCCCGCTGGGCAGCGCCCCCTCCAGATCCCAGATGCGCGCCACGCGCTCGCGTGTCAGGGTGAGCGCCCGCCGGGGACCGGCAGGGCTGAAGCTGGCCTGGGTGACGTAGCCCTCGTGCCCCTCCAGCCTCTGCACCGCCTTTCCGATGTCCCAGAGCCAAGCATCCTCGGAGGAGGCGATCAACACCCTGCGCGCACTGCGCGGATCGAACGATGCACCCAACACCGTACGGGGTCCGGTTCCGCCCTCGGGGGGGAAAGACACCGCACGCCCCTGGGGCAGTTTCCAGATGCTGGCCGTGCCATCGGCGGAGGCGCTGAGCAGCCGCCTGCCATCCGAGCTGAAGGCCAGCGTCCAGATGGTAGCTCCATGGGCCGCCTCCAGCCGGCGCTCAAGGCTCCCATCCCGATCCAGGCTCCACAAGCCCAGGCTGCCATCCTGCCCTGCGATGGCCACCTGGGTTCCCTGGCGGTCGAAGGCCGCTGCCTGCAAGCCGTCGCTGAATCCCTCCAGCAAGGCCAGCTGATTGCCCGACGAGCGGGACCAGAGCCTCGCCGTCCTGTCACCGGAGATGGTCAAGATCCAGCGTCCATCTTCGCTGAACACCGCTTGCGATACGGCCCGCGTATGCCCCTCGAGCACCAGCGAATTGCCGGCCCCACCCAACTCGCGTACCCGCACGCGTCCATCGCGCAGGGCCAGCGCCAGGGCGTCACCTGCAGGGCTGAAGTGGATGCCTTCGAGCGACTTCCGCTCATCGCCCGAGAGCAGCCGCCCGCTGCGCAGGCTGGGCGGGCGCTGCAGGAACTCGTAGGCCGAGGCGATCCAGGTGCCCGGCTTGGGCAGCTCCCGGGGATAGACCACGTCGCGCAGGAAAGGTGCGGCCCGCCCGGGATCGGAGCTGAGCTCGCGCACCGCCAGCATGCGGGCGGTGTCCAGGGCCAGCTGGGCCGTGTGCACGGCTCGTTGGCGTTCTGTCTCGACCTCTTCCAACGCCAGCGCCGTTCGCTCGCGCTCCGTCTCGGCCTCTTCCCGGGCCGCCTCGGCCTCGCCGCGCTTCTCCTCGGCCAGGGCCGTCTGCTGTTCGGCCACGCTGCGCTGCTGCTCTGCCGCCAGGCGCTGGACGTCTGCCGCACCGCGCTGCTCTTCGGCCTCCAGGCGCGCCGTGGCCTCGGACTGGCGCGCCAGCTCCACCTCCGCCAGGGCGGACTCGGCCACCTCCCTGGCTCGCTCCGCCTCCAGGTAGAGGTAGAAGAAGTACCCCACCAACACCAGGGCGAGGGCCAGCAGCCCCAAGAACGCCAGCCGTCTGTTGCGCGACCGGCGCTCCGCTTCCTGCTGGCGCCGCCGCTCTGCGCTCTCCTGGATGGGCCGCGCCAACCAGTCGTGCCCCAGCTCGAAGAAGCGATCGCCGTGGTGCTGCTGAGCCCGCAGGATGCGCGCGCGCTCCAGGGTGTCCAGGATGCGGTCCAGGTCCGCCGCGTCGCCCACCTCTTCCAGCGCCGCCTCGCGGGTGACCGGGATGCGGCTGCCGCCGCGCGTGATGAAGCGCGTCTCCAGCAGCTGGCGAGCCGGCCCGCCCAGGCGGCCCAGCTGCTGCAAGCTGTCCTCCAGGTAGCCCTGCAGGATCTGGTCGGGCGAGGCCCGCTGGGCCAACGAGGGCCCGCCGGCCTCCCACAAGGCGCGGCAGACGATCTGCACGTAGGCGCTCTCCACCTCGGTAGCATCGGAGATCCACTGGCCAGGGATGGCCATCTCCTCGATCAGGGGCTGCAGCGCTTCGCGATGCCAGCGCTGGGCGGGTTCGCCGGTGGCCGCGGCCTGCAGCACGGCTCCGGTGATCTCGGCCACCGACAGTCGGGACAGGCGAAAGCTGTGCCGCAGCAGCTGCGGGTGCTCGCGCAGCAGATCGGTCCAGCGCCCCAGGTAGTCCTCGCGCAGCGCCAGCACCACGTGCAGCGCCACACCCCGCATGGCCTCCAGGCGAACCAGGCAGGCGACGAACTCCTGCAGCACCTCCAGCTCGTGGTGGACCAGCAGCTGTTCCAACTGGTCGAGCACGATCAGGAGCGCGCGATCGGAGCGGCGAAACGCCAGCCCCAGCACCTTTTCAAGGTCCCCCCCCTGCTCCGCGAACCCCAGCTGCTCGACGATGGCCTCCACCAAGCGGCCGGCGGGCCCGGCGGCCAGGATCTCCTGGGGAGGCCAGGCATCGATGGTGGCGGCGCGAAGATCCCAGTCTTCCTGCAGATCGGGCACCACCGCGGCCTGCAGCAACGAGGACTTTCCCGCCCCCGACGGCCCGAAGACGGTCAGCACGCGGTGCGACAACACCGCATCCGCCAGGTCCAGGCCCGTCTCTTCCCGGCCAAAGAACCGCTCCCGGTCCTCCGTTCGATAGGGCTGGGGGCCTGGAAAGGGGTTGAGTGGGCTGGGCATGACCGCCGAGTCGGAGAACTGGAGCGGGGAGCATAACGCAGAATTCCCCTGCCCTGTCCCCGTCGGCCCGACCAAACCGCCGCACCAGGGCGGAGAACCGTGATAGAATCACGCCATGTACGCCCTACCATTGTTCGCTGGAGCCCTGCTCGCCGCCGAGGAGCCGCAGAGAGCCAACCTGGCCGACCTCGATCAGGCGGTGAAGGTGGCTATGGAGTCCTATGCGTCGGACGACATGCCCTCCTTCGAGGCCGCCGCGCGCGACGTGGACTGGGCGCTGGAAAACCTGCGCGAACCCATGGATCGCCACCACGCAGGCCTGGTTCACCTGGTACACGGGCTGAGCCACTGGGACCCGCAACAGAGCGAGCAGGCCCAACCCTACCTGCTGGCTGCCCGCGTCATCCACGCCGACTCCCGCATGGTGAGCGAAGCGCTCGCCCCCCTGCCCGAGGTCTTCGCGCAGTGGGAGAGCCTGCAGCCTGTCAGTCCCGAGCAAGAGAACCTGCCGCCAGCGGCCAGGGGCCACCTGCAGCTGGACGGGGAGCCGGCCGAGCACTACCCGGCGCAGCAGCCCTACGTGCTGCAGCGCATCAAGGGCAAGGAGAGCGTGATCGAGACGGTCTACGTCCATCCGTCCGACGAGCTGCCCAGCTATCCGCACCTGCGCCCGCGCCTGCTGGCCGTGCTGATCCCCTCGGCCCTGGCATCGGGGGGGCTCTTGTTCTGGGCGGGCAGCCTGGATGCGCAGTTCGACGAGAAGTGGCAGGGCTTCCACGACGGCACCGAGTCCGCCACCGGAGCCGCCTTCACCAAGGAAATGGAAGACATCAAGCGCAGGAACAACATCGCCTTCACGGCGGGTTGCGGGCTGGGCGCGGTCTCCCTCGTGGCCACGGGGATCCTGGTCTTCTCGTTCTGAAGCTCAGGGCAGCGTGCTCGAGATGATCGAGAGATCCTGGTACTGGACCGGATCCACGCCGCCGCTGAGGCCGGCTGGCCCCGCCTCGGACTCCCAGTACCTGCGCTCGCTCTGATCGGCATCGGGGTTGAGCACGGCGATGCTGCCCGAGACCAGGGGCTGGTTGCCCGTCAGCCGTCGCAGCAGCTCTCGATGCCCCCAGAACAGAGGGGACAGGCCTACGATGGCCATCTTGTGGTGCCGAAGATAGGCCAGCAGCTGCGTCGGCAGGCTGTCGATCACGCGCAGGTGGAAGAGCTGGTCGTCGTCGGTGAGCACCGGGTCGCCCAGCATGGACCTGGACGGCGCGGCGTAGCCGCCGAACAGGCGTAAGACCACGAACTGGCGGTTGAAGTCGAAGCGGCGAGGCAAGCGGCGCTCGCGCAGCCAGCGCTGTTCCTTGGGAGCCCAGCGGAACAGGCGCAGCCGATCCAGGGCCCCGGGCTTCAAGGGTTGGATGACGATGATCTCGCGATCCGACTGGTGGTGGGCCAGCGCCTCCTCCAACAGGGGAAGCCACAGCAGCGTGATGGTCAGGCCAGGCCCGCAACCGTGGGCCAGCCACTCGATGACGCCTGGCGGCCGGCGGGACTCCGACGAGGCCTCCAGCACCTCCTGGAAGACGGCCCGCAGCTCCTCCCGTTCTTCGGCCAGCTCGAAGCGCTGCATGAGCGCCGAGAGCGGCTCGTGTCGGTTGCGCTCGAGCAGGGAGCGGAACTCCCCCTCCAGCTGTCTCCTGCCCACCATGCCGCCCTCGGGGTCGATATTCTCCCCCACCAGGAGCGTGCAGGGCGCCGCCAGCAGAGACTGCAGCCGCTGCGACAGGCGATCGTGACGCGGCTCCAGCTGGGCGGCGGCCGGCGCGCCCTGGGCTTCTTCCTGCTCCTGCAGCTTGGGGCCCGGCCTGAACTCGAAGAGGACCGGGTTCGTGCCGCGCATGCAGAGCACGGGGCTCAAGAAGTCGACGCCGCCAGCGCTCACCAGGGAGAGCCTGGCCTGGGTGGCGCTGGCCGCGATGTCACCCTCGTTCGCGCCCACCAACGCCCCGTAGAAGGCACGGGCGAAGCGCTGATTGGCCGACGCCTCCAGGTGCCACAGCTGCGCCAGCGCCGCCTCGGGCCCCAGACCCGCCAGCTGCCGCGCGGCGTGGACCAAGGAAGCCGGCTGCGCCTCTGCTGTGGGCTGCAGGATGACGAGGCGCAGCTCGTTGGCCAGGCTGGAGGAGAGCGCCTCGCCGAGCCGCGCGGCAGTACACCAGTGCTGCTCGGCGTCGCCCAACAGCAGCTCGGGTATGTCCCCGCGCAGGCGACCGCTGCATGCGAAGTGCACGACATGCGGCCTGGGTGGCTGCTGAAGCCGGGCCAGGAGCTGGGGCAGCTGGGCGGCACGCCCGCTGAGGGCGGGCAGCCAATGCAGCCGGCTGCCATCGACCTGCTCTCCGCAGCCGGCCGCCGAGAGCGCGCTGGGCGCGCCCCCTGGCGCGACGACGAGCACGCGCAGCGGGCCCGAGACCTCGCGCGGGATGGCCGGCAGATCCGACGAGACGCCACGCACGAAGGACAGGTCCGGCTGGCATGCCAGCGACCCGTCCAGGGGCCCAGGCCCCCTCATCGCCTCCCAGGGCAAGCCTATCAGCTGCGGGTCGTCCAGCAGCAGGCTCAGCAGCAGGCTGCCGGATCCGCCCTTGCGCAAGGCGAGCAAGGCTTCTCCGCGCTTTTGGGAGAAGACCTCGAGAAAGAGCTCGCGCGCGCTCTCGCGCAGGCCCTCCGGCATGGGGCGCTCGCCGCGGGCCAGGGACTGGAGCTCGCCGGACAGGCGGACGAGCGCTGTCCGCTCCAGGGAGGCCAGGGCCTGCGACGGCGTGCTGCGACCGTCGGAGCTGTTGGCCAGTGCGGCCTGCAGGCCGCCAGAGGCCTGCACGCCGACGTGGACCTGTAGCCAGCGCGGGCCAGCCTCCTCGAGGACTTCGTCCAGCTGACCCATGTCCCAGGTCTGGTCGAAGTCTTTCTGGTCCGGTGTCTCGCTTTCCTGCTGGGCTGGCACGCGCTCGTAGGTCCCGGCCAGCACGCCCCGCAGCATCTGGCAGTCCCGGATGCGCTGCTCCCGGTCCACCTCCAGACAACCCACGATGGCCTGGTCGATGGTCTTGGGCAGATCGGGCACCAAGGCTCGCGGTGGTGTGTAGCGGCCGCTGGTCACCGCGTTGAACACGCTAACGAGATCCGCGCCCGTGAAAGGCCGCCTGTGGCAGACCATCTCGTAGAGAATGCAGCCCAGCGAGAAGATGTCGGCCCGCGTGTCGGCCGACTTGGTGTCCCGGATCTGCTCGGGCGACATGTAGAAGGGCGTGCCCAGGGCCGCACCGGAGCGGGTCAGGCGATCGCGGTCTTCGTCTTCCTCTTCATCCTCGAGCGCCCGCGCCAGGCCGAAGTCCATCACCTTGGGGATCAGCCCATCGGGGCCCTGCTCCAGCATCACGTTGGCAGGCTTCAGATCGCGGTGCACGATGCCCAGCGCGTGGGCGCGCTCCACGCCCGCCAGGATCCCCTGGAAGATCTCCAGCGCCTCGTCCGGCGAGGGCATCTTCTTGTCCAGCCAGCTGGCCAGCGAGGGGCCCTCCAGGTACTCCATCAGCAGCCCCGGGGCGTCGCCCACCTCCAGCACGTCACTGACAGCCACCACGTTGATGTGGCGCAAGTGGGCCTGGATCCTGCCCTCGTTGAGCAGGCGCTGGCGGATCAGGGGCTTGCTGTGGGTGAGCACCTTGAGCGCGTGATGGGTGCCCAGGTTCTTGTGCCGCACCCGGTAGACCTCGCCAGCTCCGCCGCGGCCGATGAACCTCTCCACTGTGTAGCGGTCGATGGTCTGTCCCGGTTCGAGGATGGGCATGGGGGGCTCGAAGCTCCTTCCAACGACGGCTTATCCGGCCCGGGGGTGGGGGCAACAGAGGATCGGGACGGCGGCGGGTCGGTTCTGGGCGCAGAGGCCGTCAGAAGCCGGCACCGCCAGGGACGATGTAGACGGTTCCCTCCACGCCGCAGCCCGGACAGGGCGCGCCGATCAGGAGGTCGGCGTAATCGTCGCCGGTCACGTCCCCACCCATGGCGAGCCCCGTTCCAGCTTGGCCACCCGCAACAGCCCCATGGTAGCGAGCGTCGGACAGGGCGACGCTCCCGGGATCGCCACTGCAGGGATCGGAGTTCGTCAGCACGACGGTGCCTGTCATTGGCCCTCGCACCAGGTAGACGGCGCCTACCTCGGATTCCTCGGTGGATTCGAAGGGAGCCTGCACCAGGACGTCGCCGAATCCGTCACCATCCGCATCCATCCCGCCCGCGATCGCGGAACCAGCGGAGACATTGTCCTCGGCGCCCACCAGCCGCGCGTCCGCCTCCCACATCTCGAGGTCCCGCGCCTGGTCCGTGTTCTCACCCAGGAAGAGGGAGACCGCACCGGACGCGGTGCCGTACTCCGACGACCAGGCATACGGAGCCGAGACCAGGAAATCCATCAAGCCATCCCCGTTGCTGTCTCCCGCGGGGGCCACCAGCCAGCCTGTCCAGTCGGACTCGCAGCTCTCGCTGCTCACCAGCCAACTGCCGTCGTGCAGATCGAAGCTGCCCTCCACTGGGCCGAGAAAGAGCGCAGCCCGGGCATCGTTCTCGCAGCCATCCACAGCCAGCGGCGCCCCGACCAGCAGCTCATCGAGACCATCTCCGTTCACGTCTCCGGCCCCGGTCACAGACCAGACGACCTGAAAACCGCCAGAGGCCTCCACCACCACGTCGACATCGCGGGCCTGGTAGGCACCCGAGAAGGGAGCGAAGTACGCCCTGACACTGGGCTGCGATCCCCCGTAAGAACAGCCGATGGCGATGTCGCCTCGCCCATCGCCGTTCAAGTCGCCGGCGGAGGCCAGGGTCAGGCCGGCGTCACCACTGATAGTCTCGCCGTAGAACGATGCGTCCGATTCGTGAAAGGCCAGCTCTGGTTCCCCGGCGGAGATCGTGCTGCCCAGGTACAGGGCCACCATGCCGCTGCGATCCCCCTGGCGATACCCAGAGACGGCCACGTCATCCAGCCCGTCTTCGTCCACATCGCCCAGCCCTGCGACGGCGACGCCCACCTGGTTCCCCTCGTCTCTGCCCATCACGAGAGCATCGGCCCCGGCGAGCTCTTGGGGACCGGTGATCGGGCCCAGCAGGAAATATGCGCCTCCAGCCCATTCGAGTTGGCCGATGTCCAGCGTGGGAGCCCCCACAACCAGGTCTCCGCTTCCATCTCCGTTCATGTCCCCTCCCCAGGCCAGGGCGTAGCCCGCTAGATCCGAGCTGTGCTCGCCAGAGATCCGGATCTCGAGATCTTCCAGCGCGGCGTCCCCGAGCTGCGCGCCGCAGTCCGGCCCGGGTTCCCCGTCGCAGTCGTTGTCCTTGCCGTCTCCACAAACATCCCCAGCCACGCCCGGATGGACCTGCGCATCGTGGTCGTCACAGTCGCCAGCTTCGGCGACGTACCCCTGCGGAGCGCTGCAGTGGTCCGCAGCCACCTCAGAATCGCCGAAGCCATCTCCGTCCGCGTCCAGGTAGCGCAGGCCCAGCTCGTCCACCTCCCCATCGCAGTCGTTGTCGACACGATCGCACACCTCCTCGGCCTCCCGATGTACAGCCGCATCTCCGTCGTCGCAGTCTTCGCCCACCGGCCAGCCGTCCCCATCGCGGTCCAGCGCGTCCCACCCGATGGGGAGCTGGCAGGCCGCAGCGAGGAGCAGCAGGCCGGCTGACATCGACAGGCCGATGGTTCCCATTTGAGGCATGAAATGCCCTACGCCGGCCGCCAGGCGGTGACAAGCCCCTCCCCACCCCTCACCTCAGCTCCAACCGCACCTCCTCCAGCGGCAGCTCCAGCCCCACCTGCCGCTGAGGCAGCACGATGCCCCCCAGGCGCACGCCGCCCGTGCCGTGGGCCATGAATATCTTCCCGTCCAGGTAGGGCATGGGCTCGGGCGTCCAGATCTCCTTGCCGCGCACCGAATCGGGGACGCCAAAGGAGATGCGCAGCAGGCCGCTGCCGCAGAGCACGGACACGGGAGCGCCCCGCAGGTCGCCTTCGACGCAGGGAAAGACGCCCTGGGCGGCGGCTTGCCCCGCGTCTTGCAGCCGCATGCCCCGCAGCGCCAGGCTGGCGGAGGAGAGCCCGGCGAAGCGCGCCTCGACTCCTCCGCAGAGCCAGAGCTCCACGGCAAAGGAGCCCAGCGGGTAGTGCAGTGGCCGACGCGTCCCCTGCACCGGATCGAGCTGCAGGTCGAAGCCGCCGCAGCCTGGATCGTAGACCACTGCCAGGCTGCCAACGCGCCGCGCGCTACGCTCTCCTGCAGGCTGACTGGGTTCCACGGGATCTTCCTCACGACCGGCCACCAGGCCCGGCTGGGCGCTGGGTAACCGGACAATGGCGCCCCCGTCCGCCGGACGCTACCCTCCATAGAACAGCCGAACCCGCGGGATCCCGCATGCACGCCATTCCGTCTACGCACGCCATCATCCTGGCCACCTGGCTCGCGGCGGGATGCAAGGACGAGGACAGCGCGGGTAGCCCCGACACAGGCGAGGCCCTGCCTCTGGAGGATCTCTTCAGCTTCGTCGTGCTGGCCGATCCCCACATCACCAGCTCCGAGGAACACGAGCAGCGCCTGGAAACGGCCGTGGCATGGATCAATGACAACGCAGCCGAGCGCGGCATCGAGCTGGTGCTGCTGGTGGGCGACATCTGCTGGAGCGGCGGCCAGGAGACCGCCAGGCAGCTGCTGGATCAGCTCGAGATCCCCTACCTGCCCGTCATCGGCGACAACGAGGTGCAGACCGAGGGCGAGGAGGCCTTCGCGCAGGCCTTCGAGTCCCACTACGCGCTGCTGGCCACGCAGCTGGACGGCTGGTCCAAGGCCCCCACACCCGTCTGGAACCCGGAGCACAAAAAAGACAGCTGGCTGCAGAACTTCTCCTTCGATCACCGCGGCCTGCACTTCGTCTGCCTGGACTGGGGTACGCGCACCATCGCCTCGGTGCTGGGCGAGACGGCCGACTTGCACGATTTCGAGGGCGGCAGCTGGCCCTGGTTCCAGCAAGACGTGCAGGCCGCCGCCACGGGTCGGCACGAGCGCATCGTGATGGCCTCGCACCACCCCATGTTCCTGACCCCCGGCGGCTTCGACGTGGACGAGATGGCGGTGGTGGAGGCACTCACGGGCCCGCTGGGCCCGTACATCTACGCCGACTTCGCCGGCCACTACCACATCAACCACGAGACCACCGTGGAAGACGGCGGCTACGAGGTGTACATCACCGACGCCACCCACGACGACGACAACACGCTGCGTGTGGTTCAGGTCCTCAGCAACGCCAACCGCTTCGCCTACCAGCAGGAGCTGGTGGTGCTGCCCTGATGGTCCGCCGCGCGCTCGCCCTGCTTGCCCTGCTGCCGGGCCTGGCCCTGGGCGCCGACGAAGGCGAGGCCCCATTTCCCCTACAGGTGGCGGACGAACGCGGCTTCAACCTGGCTGCCGAGGCCCACGGCTCGCTGCTGTCGGACCTGGCCGACCATACGCCCCTCAACCTGACCTTTGGCTGGGGCCTGAAGCTGGGCCACCGCTGGGATCGTTGGGGCGCGCTCCTGCAGGTGGAGCAGAACCTGTGGCACGGCATGGAGAGCGCCTCGCGCACCGTGCCCGGCAGCCTGAACCTGGGCCTGGGGGTCGAGCTGCGCCACACCGGTGGCTGGGTGCGCACCAGCTTGAGCTCGGGCGTGGCCATCCTGCTCTACGACACGGTGCTGGACGAGGCCGGCTCGGTGGGCTTCTTCCTTGATCTGCGGCCCAGCGGCCTGCGCTGGCCCCTGGGCGAGCACTGGCGTGTGGTGCTGGATCCCATCTCCTTCGCCGTGGTGGCCCCGGTGCTGACCAGCATCCCCCTGGTGCAGTTCGAGTACCGCACGGTTCTGGCGCTGGAGCGACTGTTTTGAAGCGTTTGGCTCTCGCGGCGCTGTTGGCCGGTGCGTCCTTCGACGCGGCAGCCTACTCCGTCGGCAGCGGCCTGTCCGAGCCCTGCCACGAGCGCATGACGCTCTACGCCTACCAGAACTACCTGCTGGATTTCAGCGCCGAGCAGGTGCCCATTCCTCCCAGCGAGGCCTGGGCCCAGCTGGCGGACAGCTTGATCGACGAGTTCGATCTGGACGCCTACAGCCCCCACCAGCGCGTAGTGGTGCTGACCATGCTGGTGGGCGCCAGGGCGCCGGACACCGATGGGCACGCCATCCTGGACCTGGTCAACACCCGCCAGCTGCACGCATCGCCGGACCTGCAGTACGCCCATTGCCTGCGAGCCCCGGAGGACGACGGCGCCCTGGGCGACGCCCAGGCCGTGGAAGCGACGCGCCAGCTGATCCGGCTGCTGGTGGGGCTGGCCTGGGAGCGCGCCAGCCGCCCGCCCGAGGAGCAGCTGGTGCTGGCGCCGGTCTACGAGGACTACTACGGCGGCTTCCAGGTGCAGGTCTGGGGCCCGGGCTACTACCTGGGCCAGGCCATGCACATCGTGCAGGACAGCTTCTCCCACACGCTGCGCAGCGACGACCTGCGGCAGGTGCTGGCCGTGATGAACTACCTGGAGGCCATCGGCAGCGACTTCGACGAGCAGCGCGACGGCCTGGCCCACTCCGACAGCATGGACGCCTGCGAGGGAGAGACCGCCCCGCTGGTCAACGCCGCCCGCGAGGCATCCATCGAGTTCCTGCTGGCGGTGCTGGCGGACTTCGCGGCCAACGAAGGCGCCTCCGAGCCCAGCTTCGATCAGCTGGAGGCCTTCCTGGACAACTGGCTGAGCTACGACGCAGGCGAGCAGGGCTGCACCTTGGCCAACGACTACTGCGGTTCGTACTGGCTGGACGTCGCCCGCCTCGAGCAGACCGGGCCCTACCTGGGCTGCAGCACGGGGCGTGGGGCGTTCTCGCTGGGCCTGCTCCTCTCGGCTCTTCTGCTCGTCCTCCCGCGGCGCGGTCCGCCGAGGTCGTCGTGAAGCTGACGCGCCTGCTGCCACTGACCCTGGTCGCCACCAGCTGTGCGGAGGAGCCAGCGGCGCTGGACACCGAGCTGGACTGCCAGGCGCTGGATTTCTCGTCTTGCGGGGGCAAGATCAAGGGCAACTGGGGCGTGACCTCCAGCTGCGCCGAGCGCTTGAGCGAGTCCAGCTTGCTGGATGGTTGTCCGCAGGCCGACCTGCACCCCGACGGCGGCCTGGCGGGCAGCATACGCTTCGAGGAGGACGGCCAGATGGCCGTCAGCCTGAAGGAACGCCTGCGCTTCCGCATCATCGTGCCCAAGAGCTGCCTGCCCGACGTGGACAGCTGCTTGCAGGGAGAGCCCGTGCAGGAATGCCATGAGCTGGAAGTCCTCTTCGACGGCAGCTGCGTGGGAGAGCAGGACGGGGAATCCCTCTTCACGTGCACCGATCAGAGCCAGCACTGCGCCTGCGCGGCCACGGCCGTGACGACCGAGCCCATCATGGGAGAGCTGAGCTACAGCGCGCAGGGTGGTCAGCTGCGGCTGAAGGGCGAGAACAAGAGCGTCAGCTTCGACTACTGCGTGCAGGACCGCATCCTGACCTTGTCCTGGATCGACGCCGGGCACCCCAAGATCGGCGAGTATCGGCGCTACCTGAGGCTGCTGCGCCTGGAGTGAGACGACGCTCGCAGACTCAGTCGCAGGCCAGTTGACAGAGGTTCGCCCCGGCCCGGATCCTCTCCAGACGCTCGAGCTGCTCGGGGCGCTCCAGGAACCTGGGCTTGAGGGGCGGCGGCACCACCACTCCGCGCCGCATCAGCTCCTGCACCACGGGGATGTGGTCGATGGAGATCTTGCCCACCACCAGCGGCCGCACAAGCCCGCCCGCCCGCAGGTGAGCCATGATGCGCACCAGGCCCCGCAGGTAGGAGGCGTCCTTGGTCAACCCGCCCGCGCGCTTGACGCGCAGCGTGATGTACCAGGAAATATACTGTGTAAAGCCGTAATCACGCTCCAGCTGCCGGTAGATGTCCACAAAAGACGCGCCCTGTTCCACCGCATGGGCCGCCACCACGCGGCCGGCCAGCAGGCGCAGCCGCCGGCGATTCAGGCCGCCGACCAGGTGCTCGGCCAACACCGCCAGGCCCTCTTGCAGCTCGCCGTAGCCCTGAAGGCCGGCGCGCAGCAGCCGGAATGGCTGCACGCCCGCGTTGGCCCAGGTCAGCAGGTGGGTGCCCACCTCGTGCTGCAGCAGCGCCTCCAGCCGTTCCCGAGGAACGCGGATGGAGCGGTCCACCAGCAGCTTGCCATCGGACACCAGCAGGCCGCTCATGTCCTTGCGCACCTCCACACCCGTGCGCAAGTCAGGCAGCATGCGCCGGTATTCCTCGAGCTCGTGCCGGGCGGCCTCCGCAAAGCCCTCGGCATCGATGAAGCCCTCGTCGTGGTCCTGCGCTGCGGGAGGAAAGGCCTCGAGCAGTCGGCGGGCATCGGCGAGCAGCTCATCCTCGACGGAGCCGTAGAGCTGGCGGCTGCCCAGCACGAAGCGCGGCGTATCGCGATCCTCGAGCATGGTGATCTGACGGTCCAGCTCGTCCAGCTTCTGGGCGAAGAGCCAGGCCATGGTGGGGTCTTCCACCTTTTCCACCGGGATGTCGTACAACCGGCGCTTGTGGAGAAAGGGATCGATGGACAGCTGCCGGTACAGGAGCGTGGGCTCGCGCTCGAAGCGGCTGCGCTGAAACTCGGCCCAGGCCTGCCCGACGTTGGTGGGCGTGCAGAGCAACAGAAACTCGAACTCCCCGCTCACATCGCTCAGGGCGGCATCCACCTTCCAGGTGGACTGGCGGAACGCGCGCCTTCCCAGAGCCTGGTAGTGGGAAGGTCGGCTGGAGGTATGGGCCAGCGTGAAGGCGAAGAGGGCCCGCGCCAGCGCCGAACTGAGACGGCGCTGCAGGCGCCGGAGCACCAGCGGGTAGAGCTCTCCGGTCTGGGAGTCGCGCCAGCTGGGGCCTATTTCCAGGCCCAATACCCGTTGCCCATTCCCGCCCGAGGGCAGCAGGGCGGGCAGGCCAGGGGGGGCCACCGTGGCCTCCTCCACCAGCTCCACCCGCGGTCGCCGAGCCTTGGGATCCATGGCTAGCAAGGCCCGTGTCAAGGCCTCGATGGTGGCGTCTTGCCTGTGTTGCGGCTGGAAATGCAGTGCGAAATCGGCGGGAGGAGCGGCAGCTTCAGCGCCCTGGTCAGGAGAGGACCACACCTCGAGCAGCAGCGCCCCGCCAAACAGCTCCGCCAGCAGCGCCAACACGCCCTGCGCCAGCGCCACCACGTCGGGCTGGGTCGCAAGGGGCGCCCGCGAGCAGAGATACGAGGCTTGGCCCAGTACGAGCTTCTGCGTGCCCGCGTCCGGGCGCTCCGTGGGCTGGCGATAGACACACACGAAGGGCAGCACCTGGTCTACGTGCATGGTGCCCCCGCCTGGCAGGCGGCAACGAGCGCGCTCGCCGCGCGAGAGCGCACGCTCGATCCTGGTCAGCAGGGTGGCGACGCGCAACGGGTTCTTGGCAGCCGCGCCGCGGACCGCGGGCGAGCCGCTCTCCTCGCTGGGCTTCGGTTCCTTGGAGGCCTCTCTGTTTTCCAGGTAGATACTCATTCTTCGCTTGCTACCGATCTCCAGCACCGCCCCTGGGAGGGACGCGGTGCGAACCGGGGTTCCTAACCTCTCGCGAGTCGTCGTGGGGCGCAATGCGGGCCACCTCACAACAAGCCCACTTCTGGCGACAGGGAAAGGCTGCCGCCAAGAGGAGACCATGGACAGCTACGTCGTCGCGCTACTGCACTTCAACCTGCAATTTGTGGCGATCCGCAGCGTACGCAGGCCAGGCTACGGGCCATGGTAGGCTTGAAACTCCCCAAGAACAGCTGCGGGTGAACGAATGCGGATCCTCTGCCTGCTTCTCTTGTCGGCCTGCAACGTACCCTCCTCCCCTGATCCACCCGCCGCGACGCCCGAGCCGTCGCCACCGCCCCCGCCATCCGTGGACGGATGGGAGGGTTTCTTCCCGCCGGCGGACATCGACCAGACCTGGCTCGACACGCGCGGGCTGCCCTTTCAGGCCGCGCCGCTGCGGGCGGTGCTGCCCCGCGTGGCCAAGCTGGTGATCGCCGACGGACCACGGCACGCCAGCGCCCAGGATCTGCAGCGCATGCAGGAGCAATACTGCGTCGATCTTGCGGCCCGCGCCTGGAACCAGGCGCGTTGCGACGCCCTCGAGCAACGCAAGTGCCGGGAGCAGAGCTGCGCCTACGAGCACTTCGGCAACTGCTCGGGCCTGCTGGCCGGCGGAGGTTGGTTCATCACGGCCGCCCATTGCACGGCTGGACTGGTGGAAAACCTCGCCCGCCGCGGAAAATCCGCCATCCTCCTACCCGGCCCCGACGGCCTGCCAGCCAGCAGCCTGGCCCTGGGAGAGATCACCCCGGGCAAGAGCGACTGGGAGCACCACTGGGTGGCCCTGGACGACCATGATCCAGTGGATGCGGCCGCGGTCAGCGTGGAGGACGGCGGCCTGGAGCCCATGGCGCGCGCTGTCCTGCCCGAGCTGGGCGCCCCCCTGTTCCTCGTCGGCTATCCGCGGGTGGAGGGGCGCAGCGACGCGGCCCGCCAGGCCGCCGGCTACGAGGCGGTGCCCGGAACACCCTCGGCCAGCTTCGGCCGCCTGGCCGACGCCAACCGCGAGGACAAGCCCCTCTGCAATGTGGACGGCATGCAGGAGCACTGGGCCCTGCAGGCCCCCTGCCCCTCGGGAGAGGTGGGCGAAGGCGCGGAGCGCACCTGGAAAGGGGTCATCCTCAACAGCCCCTTCCTGACCACCTACGACTCGGTGAACGGCTACTCCGGCGCCCCGGTCTTCGACCAGGCCGGGCGCTGGGTCGGTGTCAACACCACGCTCATCAGCGACACCAATCCCCAGGATGCCTTCCTGCGCCGCACGCGCATGGTGGCCATCCCCGTGCAGCGCGTGCTCTCTCGCCTGGAAGTGAGCTTCGACTAGCGCAGCACCCCAGGACAGGTCGAAAGCCAGCCAAATACGACAAAGATCACCCTATGGCCCTTGAAAGCCGCGCCCCGCGCCATAGACAGCACCCGCAAAGGAGGTAGGCATGAAAAGCACCACCATTCTCGCTCTCTCGCTCCTGACCGCCGCTTGCGTGCCCCAGGGCAGCTTCGACGGCAAGCTGATCGATCCCCTGACCGGCAAGGCGCGCGGAGGTGTGGAGCTGGTCGCCACTTCGCCCCTCACGCCCAACCCCAACTGCATGGAGCTGCGGACCACCACCGGGACCGACGGCAGCTTCCTCTTCGAAGGGCTCTGCTCCGGGTCCACGTACAGCTTCTCCACCATGGAGAACTCGCTGCGCATCCCGGACCAGGAGATCCCGGGCGGCGTGCCCGCCACCGAGCAGGTCGAGGTGCTGGCCTACCGCACGCCCGCGCCCCACCCCGACGCCCCCCCCATCGCCGGCACGGGCCAGGGCATCTACCTGCTGCAGAACGACAAGCTCGGCATGATGAAGACCCGCATCAGCCTGGGCCGCTCCAAGCTTTGGGAGAGTAACGAAGAGGTGGTCTACCCCGACATGCTCCCCAAGACCGCGCAGGTGATCGACAAGGGGCAGGTCCTGGTGCTGGCCGGTGCGAAATACACCGAGCGTATGGAGCTGCTGCCCTTGCTGCAGAGCGACCGCCGCAAGTTCGGCAACCGCAAGGCGCCGGAGCGCTCCGAGCCCTGGTGGTACGCGGGTATCGAGTTCGAGTCCGACACCGAGTGGACGCGCCGCAAGGCCAAGTTCGACGAGAGCAAGGTGATCGACGTGGTCCTGGGCGGCCACCCGGTGCGCTACCTGAAGCCAGACTGCGTGCCCAACGGCTTCTACGTCATGTTCGGCAAGAAAGACCGCCGCATGTACATGTTCAACTTCGGCCCCAAGCTCAAGGCGCCGGGCGAAGAGTAGTCTGAAGCCAGGATCCCGGGTCCTGGTTCAGCAACCGTCGGTGTCCGCCGCCTGTGCGCTGGCGCCGCTATTGCCCGAGCTGGCGCCCCCCTGCCCGCCGTTGCCGGTGCTGAAGCTGGTGCCCGCGTCGTAGCTCAAGGTGGAGCTGCCCTCGCACTGCACGCCGACGGCCGGGCCGCCGCTGCCGCCGCCGCCATCGCCGCCCTGACCGCCGTCACCGCCATCGCCGCCGTCGCCGCCCTCGGCGCCCGACCAGCCGCCCGCGTCTCCGCCAGCACCAGAGCCACCTGAACCGCCGGTGCCTCCGGAGCCGCCGGTGCCGCCTGCGCCGCCGTCTCCGGTGAGGATCGTGCAATCCGCCAGCTCGATGCTGGAGCTCACCAACAAGATGGCCACGCTGGCGCCGCCGCCGTCTCCCCCGCTGCCGCCCGTGCCTCCGCAGGCACCGCCGCCGCCGCCGCCGCCGTCACCGCCCCCAGAGGTGAGCCCCCCGCCGCCGCCGCCACCCCCGCCGCCCCCAGCACCAGCGCCGCCGTCGCCGGCCGCCGAACCGTCCGAGGGCGTGTAGCCGCTGGCGTCGAAGCTGCCCGTGCCACCGGCCGCGCCATCGGAACCCGCTGCGCCATCGCTGCCGTGGCCGCCGTCGCCCCCCGAGCTGTAGGCGCCCCCGCCCGAGCCGCCCGAGCCGCCGCTGCCAGAGCCGCTGCTGCCAGAGCTGCCGCTGCCCCAGCCGGCGCTGCCCCCGGAGCCGCCCGTGCCACCGTCGTTGCCCCCGCAACCGCTGCCCCCGGTCCGGCCCGAGGCGCCGCTTCCGCCGCTGCCCGTCGCTCCGCTCGCGCCGGCCGCCCCGTCGCCGCCATCCGCAGCGCTCACCCAGCAGCTGTCCAGCAACAGTCCCTGGCTGCCGTCCGCCACCAGGGCGAAGGACGACTGGCCGGCGCTGGCCGTGGCCGCCGCGATCTCGATTTGCTGCCACTGCGTGGGCGCGAGCCAGCCCGAGATCAAGGCGCCCCCGGCATCCACGGGAACCACGGGCAGCACCCCGGCCGTGCGAGCCCAGCCCGAAGCCACCTCGTAGCCGCCCGCCAGGTGCACCCCTTCCTGGAAGTCCCCGGCCAGCTCGGCCGTGCCCTCGGCGATCAGCACCTGGTCCAAGCCCTCGGCCAGGGCCACGGCGTAGGCCCCGTCCAGCGTGAGCACCGGCGTGCTGTCGGAGAGGCCGTCGGCGCTGTCCGAGCCCCCCTGGGGATCCAGGAAGACCGAAGCCAGCAGATCGCCGTCGATGCCATCGCAGTTCAGGTCCTCGTAGCCCATGTCTGGCTCGTCCAGGGCGTCCGGATGCACGCTGACGTCGCCGTCGTCGCAGTCGCCCTCGTCCACGCTGCCGCAGCCGGCGTCCACGGATCCGCTGCAGGGGCCCGTCTCGCAGAAGCAGTCGCCGTCGTCGTCCCAGGTGACGGTCTCCTCATCCACATCGCCGTCGCAGTCGTTGTCCGCCCCGTCCAGCAGCTCGCTGGCTCCCGGATAGACGGCGGCGTCACCGTCGTCGCAGTCATCGGCGGACAGCGCGCTGTCGTTGTCGACGCAGGCCTCGTCCACGTGCCCGTCCCCGTCGGCGTCCTTGTCGTCCAGGTAGCCACTGCAGTCGTCGTCCCAGGCGTCGCCGCAGGTCTCGGCGGCGGCTGGGTTGGTGGCGGCGTCGCTGTCATCGCAGTCGCTGTCGTCCAGCACGCGACCCGTGGGCGTGCCGCAGCTGGTCAGGGCATCGCTGGCATCCCCGTAGCCATCGCCGTCCGCGTCCGCATACCAGGTGGCCATGGCCAGCCCCTGGTCCGCCACGCCGTCGCAGTCCTGGTCGATGCCGTCGCAGATCTCGGTCTGGCCCGGGTTGACAGCGGCGTCGCCGTCGTCGCAGTCGGTGTCGTCCAGCACGCGGCCCGTGGGCTCAGCGCAGCTGGTCAGGGCATCGTCGGCATCCCCGTAGCCATCGCCGTCCGCGTCTGCGTACCAGGCGGACGTGGGCAGGCCCTGGTCCGCCATGCCGTCGCAGTCCTGGTCGATACCGTCGCAGATCTCGGCCTCTGCGGGGTTGATGCTGGCGTCGTCGTCGTCGCAGTCGCTGGCATCCAGCACGCGGCCGCTGGGCTCGCCGCAGTCCTCCAGCGCGTCCGCCGGGTCGCCGTAGCCATCGCCGTCCCCGTCGGCGTACCAGGTCTGGCTGGGCAGGTCCTGGTCCACGCTGCCATCGCAGTCGTCGTCCGCCCCGTTGCAGACCTCGGTGGCCTGCGGGTTCACCGCCGCGTCGCCGTCGTCGCAGTCGCTGCCGTCCTCCACGGTGCCGGCGGGCTGCTCGCAGGCGGTCTGCGCGTCCTGGGGATCGCCGAACCCGTCCCCGTCGTCATCTGCGTGCCAGGTGCCGGCGTCCACGGCCTGCGCCTCGTCGGTCACGCCGTCGCAGTCGTTGTCCACGCCGTCGCAACGCTCCTCGGCGCCGGGATTGAGGCTGGCATCGCCGTCGTCGCAGTACTGCTCCACCTCCTAGCCGACTTGACCAGATCGTCGTACGGGCGGGCTTCATCGCAGTCGTTGTCCAGGCCGTCGTAGGGTTCCTCCTCGGCGCCGGGATGGATGGCCGCGTCGTTGTCGTCGCAGTCCTCGTCCGCCGCATAGCCGTCCTGGTCCTGGTCCAGCAGCGGCGTGGCGCTGTCGGGCTGGCTGTACCAGGTGGGATTCCAGCTGCTGGCGCAGGCCGGAAGCAGCAGGGGGAAGAGGAACAGGAGACGTGGCATGGGGACACCTCGCCACCGCAAGCTATCCCGTACCGGCGAGAAGCGGCCTGGGTGCCCCGGAGTTATGCCAGGTGATCATGAATCCGGAACGCGTCCATCTGCTGATCACCGGCCGCGTGCAAGGGGTCTGGTATCGGGCGAGCACCCAGCGGCAGGCCCTGAGCCTGGGCCTGCGGGGCTGGGTGCGCAACCTACGCGATGGCCGGGTGGAGGCCTTGGCCGAGGGATCCCGCCCCGCCCTGGAGCAGCTGATCCAATGGTGCCACGCCGGACCGCCGCTGGCGCACGTGCTCTCCGTCGAGGCCCGCTGGTCCGACGCCACCGGGGAGCTCCAGGGCTTCTCGCAGCGGTCCACGCGCTGACCATGCCCGACTGGTCCTGGCTCTGCCTGGGGGCTGGCGTCACCCTGGCCTTCTTCGCCCCGGTCATCTTGGTCTGGCGCCTCGAACGACGGCGCAGGGCGCGCCAGATCCGCAGCTTGTTCACCGAGCGCCTGTGGACAGAAGGCCCGCTGCCCGAAGGTCCGCTGCTGGTGGAAGGCACCTGCCAACCGGGTGACAGCCTGCGCGCGCCACTGAGCGGAGAGCCCTGCCTGGGCTTTTCGCTGAAGGTGGAAAACTACGTGGACGACACCGACGGTGGCAGCTGGTGGCCCTTGGCCCAGGTCAGCGAACTGGCGACCCTCAAGCTGGATGTCGGCGGTACGACGCTGCTGGTCGAAACCAAGCGAGCCCGGCTCCACCTGGGCGGACCGCCGCAAATCCGCCAAGAGGCCGCGCTTGGCACGCTCTCCCAGAAGCTGCATCGACGCATCGTGACCCAGGCCCGTGAGCGCTATGCTCGCCTGCGCCAAGACGTCATCCCCCGCCCCGGCCAGCCCGTGCGCATAGAAGAACGCCTGCTGCGCCCGGACTGCCAGGCGCTGGTAGTGGGCAGAGCCGAGCGCGGCGCACCGGGGGCCGCGCTGCGCGTGCGACCTCGCGAGGATCTGCCCCTGTTGGTCTACGGGGGAACGCGGACAAAGCTGGTCAAGGCGCTGCGCAAGGGCGTGCAGGAGCTGCCGGAGGAGTTCGGTTGACGGCTAGTGCGCCTCCAAGGGCGGCACCGCAAAGGGCGGCAACGACGGCCAGTCGCCCCAGACCATCAGCTGCTCGTCCGCCGGCGGGGGCACAGGCTCGGCGTCCGGGGCCAGCAGGTCAGGAGCGAAGCAGAGCACGAGCTCGTCGAAGGACCAGGGGCTGGCCGCCAGCAGCTCGTCGAGGGCGGGCAACCGCAGGGCTGCCACCTGCAACAGGTGAAGCGAGCGACCGCGCAGCGTCCAGGCCACCAGGGCATCCAGGGCGTCGATGCGGTGAAACAGGCCCAGGCCGTCCCCGTGCAGCACCCCGTCGATGCCTATCAGCCAGCCGGGATCCCGCGTGGCGAAGCGCCGGGACTGAGGCGTGCGGCTGGCCAGCACCTGCTTCATCCAGGGCAGATCCCCCCCGTCCACAGGCCGGCTGCCCGAGCCGCGACTCCCTGCGACACGCAACCTGAAGCGCCGCTGCGGCACAAGCCGGAAGCCAAAGGGTTCGTAGATCCGAGGTTCAGCCGTGGTGAGCTTGGCAGCCGACCAACGTGACGACACATATGCCATGGCTTGTTCCATGGCTCGCCGGCAATGCCCACGGCGTCGTTGCCCGGGCTGCGTGCACACCCCGTGCAGCCCCGCGATGCTGCGTTCCTCTCCGCCCAGGATCACGGGCAGCTCCAGCACGCCCACATGGCTGACGATGCGCCCCGCGACACGCGACACGAATGGGGTCGAGACCGCGTCGATGGGCCACCCGTAGCGGGCCGCCAGGTCGAAGCCGGCCGGCAGCCCGGGCCAAGTGGCCTCCAGCAAGCTGCGGAGCTGGTCGCGCTCACGGGGATCTGCGTAGATGGAATGCACGGGGCCTCCCCGCTCAGTCCTTGCCGGAGCTTGTCTCGTCCACGCGCCCCCCCACGTAGTCCAGCCAGTCCTCCAGCCCCCCCGACAGCGCACCGTCCTCCGCCGCTGCCACGCCCACCCAGGCGGGGCTGCTGATGTCGGAGGACTCGCCGATGGGGGCACCCAGGGCCGCGGCCTCGGCCAGCACCTTCTCGTCGAAGCTGCCTGTCTCCACCAGCTCGGAGAAGGCGTAGCCCCCCATCAGGGGCTGCTCCACGGCTTCATCCGGCGACAGGCCCTGGCCCAGCACCGGGTAGAGGCGCAAGAACTGGGCGTAGTGCACATTGCCCACCGTGCTGCCCGCCAGGCGCGCGTGCCCGTCCCTGGTGGCAAGGCTGGGGTTGAGGGGCGTGGGCAGCGGGTTTCCGGGGCCGGTGGCCAGCAGCAGATCCTGCTGGAACGAGGCCGAGTCCGGGATGCTGATGCCGTCCACGAAGATGCCCGTGCTGCCCCACATGGTGGTGTTGATGGAGTGGGTCAGGGCCACGGCATTGCCCGCCTGGTCCATGACCGCGATGGCGTCGGAGTGGGCCGTGGCCGCGCTGCTGTAGCCAAACAGGTCCATCAGCGCTTCCCACGTACCATCCTGCACATAGGTGACCAGCAGCTCGGCCTGGGCCGGGTCCGTCCGCGAGGCATCGTCGAGCCCCACCCCGGGCAGCGCATCGGTGACGTAGGGGCCGTACTCGGGCCAGTAGTCGTACACCCAGGTCAGCAGCTGGTTGACCTGCGTGATGCGCACGACCCAGAACAGGGCTTCGCCCGACTCGCTGTACAGCCCCATGTCCGCCAGGCCCGCGGCCTGGGCCATGTTCATGGCCTCGATGATCTGCACGCTGCCCAGCTCGCGGTCCCCCATGCCGTAGAGCCGATAGCCGGCGTAGTCCGTCTCCAGCGGCGCCAGCCAGTCGGCGCTGTAGCCGGCCAGGTCGTCGGATGTGACCGCGCCGCCCTCCTCGCTGACAGCCTGCACGAAGTGATCGGCCCATTCCCCGGTGTACATGAGCGAGGCGCCCTCACCGGCGATGCTGCGCAGCGTCTCAGCGAGCGCGGGCTGGGTGAAGATGTCGCCCTGCTGGTAGGGTTCGCCGTCCTCGTCGGTGAAGATGGCCCAGGTCTCGTCACGTCGCTGCAACACGTCCTGGCGGTAGTCGATGTAGTACGAGATGTGGTAGGGCAGCTCGAAGCCCTCTTCGGCCAGCTGGATGGCCGGCTCGAAGATGCGTTCCCAGGGCAGCAGGCCGTGCTGGTCGTGGGCGGCCTGGGCTGCGGCCATGAAGCCCGGCACCATGGCCGTGCGGCCGCTGGGCTCGTCCGCTGGGATGCTCATGGGATCCGTCTCGCCCGCGAAGGTCTGGTAGTTGCCGTGCAGGCTGCGCAGCTCCCCGGTCTGGGCGTCGTAGGTCACCATGCCCATGATGCCCGCGAAGCTGTTCCAAGAGCCCACCGTGAGCACGATCTGGCTCATGGCCACGGTCAGGGCGGCGTCCACCGCGCTGCCCCCCTGCTCCAGCACGGCGATGCCCGCGTCGATGGCCTCCGTGCCGGAGGTGGCGGAGATGATGCCTCCCTCCAGCTCGAAGATGGGCTCATCCAGGCCTGTGTCGCCGGGCCCTGTGTCGTCAGCGGCTGTGTCATTCACGCCACCGTCACCCACGGGATCGCCCACCTCAGGGGCTTTGCAGCCAGGCTGTACGAGCAGGAGAGACAAGGGCAGGCAGGCTCGAAGCAGGATCATGCAAACTCCGCCAGGGCGATGAACAGCTCTTCCAGTATGCCAGCCCGCCGCCTGCCCGGCACCATTTCGATCTACGATCAAGGCTCCATCAGTCCCGCCGCCTGCAGCTGCAGACGCAGCTGCTCGCTGCGGTAGGGGAAGAACTCCGTCACCAGGCGCTGCCGCTCGTCCGCCCACTCCACGTCCCGCGTGTAGGGCGTCTCGCGCGCCGCGTCGCCCCAGCGGGCGGACTCGCCCACGATGGCCAGCTCGATCTCCTGGGCACGCGCCTCCCAGCGGGCGGCGCAGACTTCCGCGGACAGGGCGCCGCCGTCCGCCAGGTAGCCGGCCGCCCGCTCGGCATAGCGCGCGCGGAATTCCGCGTTGTCTCGCAGCATGGCGTAGACATGCGACACGCTGCCCTCGATGTCCACCTCGATATTGTAGTTGTCGGTGGCTTCCCAGATGCTGTACTCCATGTCCCAGACGAAGAACTTGAACTGGGCGCCCTCCTCCCGGCGACGCACGCCGCGCATGTTGTTGTGTTGATACTCCTCGGGGCCGTCTCGATTCACAGTGTATTGGTGTATCAGCATATAGTCGATCAGATCGTCGATATCGATGTATCGCTGGATGGCCGCGTAGGCCTCGTCGCTCTGCAGGCCCTGGTCGGCCAGGGCCAGCATCTCCTCGTAGGCCACCAGGTCGCCGTCGATGGCCTCGTTGGTGGAGACGCGGCGGTTGATGGCGTCGTAGTCCTCGTCGTCGCCGCCGAAGCGCTCCTCGGCGAAGCGCGCGTCGGGCCGCTCCACGGGGTTGTACAGGCCCCAATAAAGGCCGTTCAGGTACAGGTGCACGAAGATGGCGTGGCCCCCGTCCTTGCCCATGTCGCGGGCCGTGTCGCGGGCGAAGGCGTCGCGCAGGTACTGGGACTGCTCGGGATCGCGGAAGTCCTGCCAGCCACGGCTGCCCTGGCAGCGCAGCACGATGCTGTCGAACAAGTCCACGGGGGCGTCGGGGAAGAGGGGGTACTCCAGCTTGCGGGGCCCGTACTCGTCGCGGAACTCCAGTCGGAAGGCGTGCTTGCGGGTGTAGACGTGGTAGCGCCAGCCGTAGCCGTGGATGCGCACGCCGCTATCGACCTGAAAGCCCGTGCTGCCGTCCGGCAGGATCAGCTCCACGGATCCGGGGCGCTCCCAGTCGCTGCCGCGCTGCAAGCTGTGCACGTAGATGCCGTTCTCCGCACCAAAGAGGTCGTCCGGATCCATGGCGATGCACAGGCTGGGGATGTCCCGCAGACCGGCCAGCAGGTCGTCGTGGTAGGCGGGATCGTCCACGATCTCGGGGTCCATCTCGTAGTCGGCGGCCACCGGATCCTGGCTGCTGCCATCCCAGATCTCGGGCAGGTCTGCGGGCAGGGCCGGCTGCTGTATGACGTCTTCCAGGAAGAGATAGCTGTGGGTGATGACCGGGCTGGGCCAATAGTCATCGTGCAGGGCCACGGCGCGCAGCACGGTGGTGGTGTCGACGGAGATCTCAGCAGAGGGCAGGGCCTGGGCGTCGCTGGCGGTCAACAGTGTGCCATGATCCTGGGTGGGTTGGCTGCCGTCCGTAGTGTAGGCCATGCTGGAGCCCGGCGTATGGCCACTCAGAGTCACCACCAGGGCTTGGTCGTAGAAGCCCCGCTGCAGGTCGACGCTGGGCTCGGTGGCGAAGCCCGGGTGGGAGGCTCCGTTGGGCTCGCCCGGGCTGGCCAGGGCGAAGAAACCCGGCTCGCCACTCTCGAATTCCTGAGCCGCCAGCTCCAGCTGCAGCAGGAAATCGTCGTCGTCCGCCGTGATGTTGAAGCCCTGCACGGCCAGCAGGTTCTCCCCTTCCAGCAGCAGCGAGGGATCGATGGCGAAGAGCTCCGGCTCCCCGGCCTGGTGGGACGAGGCCGCGGCGCCGTCCTGCAGGTTGATCTCCAGCACCAGTTCGCCGTTCAGCCAGGCGGCGAAGCCGTCGTCGTAGCGGGCCGAAAGCTGCAGGCGATCCGGCAGCTGGCCCTCGAATTGGAAGGGGATGCGCACGGCCAGGGCGGCGCTCTGACCAGCCATCTCCTGCTGCAGGTCGCTCAGGATCCATTCCTCGTAGGCCGTGGAGCTGGCCGCC
The DNA here is from genome assembly GCA_964454135.1 of uncultured Enterobacterales bacterium. Classification (GTDB taxonomy): domain Bacteria; phylum Myxococcota_A; class UBA796; order UBA796; family JAFGLY01; genus CAYVQL01. The sequence continues at coordinate 25,944 of CAYVQL010000056.1, forward strand.
ATCACCTGCACCTCGGCCAGCGAGAGCCACTCCGAGGAGCCCGCGCCGTTGACGGCCTGCTTGCTGACGCGCAGGGCGTGGCCCGCCACGCCCCCGGGCGTCACCTCCAGCAGCGTGCCCGGGGAGCTGGGGCTCCCTCCCTCTTCCACGGGATTCAGGACCTCGGAGCGCCAGACCTGCGCCCCCTCTTCGTCCAGCACCTCCACCTCGATGTTGTAGAGGCGCTCGGCGCAGCAGTCCTGGCGGTTGTGCAGCTGGATGCTGTCGATCCACCAGCTCCCCTCCAGGTCGACGCTCCACCAGGGCTGCAGGTCGGCGTCGCCCGTGTGGCTGAAGCTGGCCAGCTCGCCGTCCACGGCCTGGGTGCCGGTGTAGCCGTAGCCATCCGAGGACTGGTCCGTGGGCTTGAACAGGGCGGCATTGTCCAGTTCCGTCTCGGCGGCCTCGGCGTCGAAGCCCAGGCCCAGCACGTCGTCGCTCCAATGGCTGTCGTCGAAGTCCGGCAGCTGCCAGCCTTCGGGAGCATCCAGTGCCCAGCGCAGCGGGCTGCCGTCGCCCAGCAACACCTGCTCCTGCAGCGGCTGGGACAGACCCCAGGAGATGTCCTCCCACTGCTCGCCGAAGCTCATCTGGTCCGCCAGGCTGCCGTCGGGCCGGGTCAGCAGCAGGATCTCGCCTGCGGCGTCCAGGGCGAAGCTGGCGTGCAGCTCGCCCGCCGGGACCACCAGCTGCCTACCTGAGGCGAAGACCAGCAGCAGCTCGCCGGGCACCGCTTGCAGAGACGGAAAGACCCACCTGAAGGGATCGTCGGCGTCGTCCGACAGGCCCCAGCCTTCCAGGTCCACGGTCCCGGGGCCCGGGTTGAAGATCTCCACCCAGTCGCTGGCCTGGCCGTCGCTGTCCGCCAGGCCGTCGTGGTTGTCGGCCAGCAGCTCGCTGATGAGCAAGGGTGGGCCGCCTGCGGCGCTGTCTAGAGCTGCGACGGAGTCCTGGACGCTGTCGCCTTGCAGCGGAGCCAAGCCACCGCCCTTGCAGGCGCAGAGGGCGAGAGGGAGCAGGGGCCAGTGGATGGCTCGGGGCATACCGGGATTCTAGCACTTGCGGGGCCGGAGGTCTTTCAACGCTGTGCGAAGAGGGACTTCTTTGTCGCGCTCCACAGGCGCTCCCACGCAACTATGCCAGGAACTGCGGACTTTTTGACCCTGCAGCGCCAAAGACGCCCGCCCCATCGGCCTGGCCCGCTTCTTGCTTGAGCAAAGCAGCGCCACCTGCCCCAGTGGAGGTCGAGATGCGACGAACGAGCTGCAGAAACGCCCTGGCATGGTCCGTTCTGCTGTCCGGGCTGCTGGTCTGCGGACCGGCACTGGCCGGAGATGGAGGCTCCCCCTGGCTGATGGGGATCCACGACCTGCCAGGAACGGACCACGAGAATCCCGTTGGCATGCTGGACGAGCTGATGGGCGGCCACCCGGGCTGGGTGGTGGTGGCCCTGTCCGCCTCGGACATGGTCGACGGGGACGGCAATGTGACGGGCTGGGGGGAGCTGGTGCTGCAGCGTATCCGCGAGGCCGATGCCGCGGGCTACGCGGTGATCGTGCGCCTGGACTACGGCGATGGAACCATCCCCCACGACCGGGAGGAAGGAGAGGAGCACCTCTACGACGACTACGCCCAGCGTTTCGCCGCCTTCGCAGCAGCCGCCGGAGACGCCGCCGACCATTGGATCGTGGGCAACGAGCCCAACCTGGCCTGGAGCTGGCCCGGAGGCGAGGGGGGCGAACCCATCACGCCGGAGCAGTACGCGCGGGCCTACACCGCCGTGCGCGAGGCCGTCAGGGCGGCGGCCGGCCATGATGAGCTGCTGCTGGTGGCGCCATCCGGGCCCTGGAACACCCAGACACGGTATTCGGGCAATGAAGACGGGGACTGGGTGCAGTACTTCGAGGAGCAGATGGCGCACATCACGGCCCTGGGGGACTACGACGGCGTAGCGCTGCACGCCTACGGCACGCACGTCGACCGCCGCGAGATCGCCGGCTGGGGCCACCACGAGGAGCTCTACGCCCTGGAGGACTACATGGCCGTGGCGGCCCGCTACGATCCCTCAGGATCGAAGGAGTACCACATCACCGAGGCCAACCTCTGCGGACTGGGTTGTGACGACTCCCAGGAGATGTGGGCCGATCCCGACTGGATCACCATGTTCTACGAATTCGTCGAGGCCTGGAATCGGGGGGAGATCCAGGGGGAAGGGACCTGGCCCCAGATCCGCTCGGCCTCGCTGTACCGCTACGACGACCTGGACCGTACCTTCGGGCTCTCCCGGGGAGCCGCCGACGATGCACGGGAGCGCTTCGCCCAGGAGGCCGCCGCAGGGCGCACCGGAGCCGACGGCGTGGTGGGCTCCGGCGCCATCCCCAGCCTGAGCGAACCCGCGGGCTCGACAGGCGCAGAAGATGCCGGCAGCTCCGGGGACTGCGCGCCCGAGCCTTGCGGCATGCAGGAGCCCATCGTCGACGACCTGCGCGAGATCGTCGAGCAGCAGCCCCCCTTCCGCATCCCGCGGCCCGACCTGCTGCAGCAGTGGCGCGACTGGCTCCAGGCCATCGGCAGCCCCGGCGAGGAGACCGAGCAGAAGTGGCAGGAGTGGTACGCGGCCTACCTCGCCAATGGCGGGCAGTAGCATGCGCCAGGCCGCGCTCTCCCTCGCCCTGCTGGCGGCCTGCTCCGCCCCCAGCGAGCCCCTGCAGGACAGCGGGACGCCCGCGGATCCGGGTGACGAGGAGTCCGACACCGACCTGGACAGCGACACGGACGCGGACAGCGACGCGGATGCGGACAGCGACGCGGACGCTGACGCGGATGGGGACGCCGACGCCGACGAAGCGCTGGGCCCCGACCTGCTGGTCAACGGCGATTTCGAGCAAGGCGAGGGCCAGTACAGCGGCGTGGGCTACGGCTGGGAGACCAACGACGCCCAGCAGCACAGCGAGGACTACCTGGACAGCAGCAATCCCTACGCCGGCGCCGCCTCCCAGTGCATCGCCACGCGCGGCAGCTGGGACGCGGGCGCCGTGCGCCAGGTGAGCGCCTACGGCAGCGTGCAGGGCGGCCGGACCTTCCGCCTGACAGCCATGGTGCGCACCGAAGGAGTGCAGAACTCGGCCGGCTGGTACGTCCTGGGGCTGTGGTGGTTCAGCACCGACACCTGGGTGGGCGAGATCAAGATGGACCAGCCCGACGAGATCAACTACGACTGGACCGAGATCGTCATCCAGGGCGAAGCCCCGGCCGACGCCGACCGCGCCGCGGCCTTCCTGACCGCCCACACCGACGGCACCGCCTGCTACGACGAGGTCCGGTTGCAGCTGGTGAAGGGGGATTGAGCAGGGGTCCATACGGGCCCCCGCGGGGTATAGCCATAGAGCGCTGCGAAAAAAAACGGCGCGAGCTGCCATACTCAGATCCCCACGGTTCGAAAGCAGAGAACGATGTCCAGGCGAGAGCTCGACGTGGCGGCCCTGTACCAGCGGTACGGCGCGCTGGTTCGTCGCAGGATTCGCCGCTTCTTCCCGGATGAGGAGGCCGACGACGTGCTGCAGGAGGTCTTCACGCGCGTGCTGGCGCGCCAGGGCAGCTTCCGTGGCGACAGCTCGCCCTCCACCTGGCTCTACCAGGTCACCACGCGCCACTGCCTGAACCGCCTGCGGGACAGCACGCGGCGCCAGGAGCTGTGGGTCGAACGCGGCGCGGTCTACTGGAGCCAGCCCGTGGCCCAGGGAGACCAGGAGGCCCGCTCCCGGCTGGCCCAGGCCTGGCGCGACATGGACGAACAGCTGGTGGCCATCGGCATCTACTACCACCTGGACGGCATGACCCAGGAGCGCATCGCCGAGCTGGTGGGCTGCTCCCGACGCACCGTGGGCAACCGGCTGGCCGAGCTGCGCGAGCGCACGAGGGGGGCCAAGTGACCCTGGATCCACGTCTCCATACGCGCGACGGGCACCTGCAGGACCTGGCCCTGGAGCGCCTGGGGATCGACGACCTGCCAGCCGCCGAGGCGCATAGCGCGCACCAGCACCTGGATCTCTGCCGCGCCTGCCGCGCGCGCTTCCAGGCCATCCAGGTCGAGCTGGCCCAGCCCCTGCCCCAGCTGGATGGCGTCCCAGGGTCCAGCGAGCGGCCCGCCCGCAGCGGGGGCCAGGTGGTCCCCCTGCCCGTCCGGCGGCAGCGCTGGTTCATGGGCGGCGCCGGCGCAGTGGTGGCGCTGGCCGCGGGCGCGCTGCTGCTGGTCAGGGGGGGCGACGACGACGGGTTCCGTAGCCGCGGCGGCGACCTGAGCTTCGAGGTCTACCGCCACGACGGGCAGCAGACCATACGCGTCCGCAGCGGCGACGGCGTGCGGCCCGGCGACCGCCTGGGCTTCCGCGCTGCCAGCCAGGCCGATGGCTACCTGCTGGTGGCGGGTGTGGACAGCAGCCTGCAGGCCTACCCCTGCTACCCCGCCGATCCCGACCAGCCCGCCCCTGCCTGGCAGGCCAGCCTCCAGCCGCGGCAGCTGGACGGTGCCGTGGAGCTGGACGCCACGCCGGGCCAGGAGCGGCTGCTGCTCTTGCTCTGCGATGCTCCCTTGACCATCTCGGAGATCGCTCCCTCTCTGCAGGAGGCCGCGGCCAGCAGCGCCGAGCAAGAAGACCTGCCCACCCTGGACGAGGGCTGCCTGCAGCGCGAGCTGCGCCTGCGCAAGCAGACGGAGGCGGCGCCGTGATGCCCCTGGCCAGCGGGCTGCTGGCGCTGGCCCTGCTGCAGCCGGGCCAAGCGGCCGAGCGGCGCTACGCCGTGGTGGTGGGCGCCAACCAGGGCGCAGCGGACCAGGAGCCGCTGCGCTTCGCCGAGCGCGACGCCACCCGCACGGCAGCCGTGCTTCGCAGCCTGGGAGGCGTCAACGACGAGGACCTGGTGCTCATGCTGGCGCCCGATGCGGACCGCCTGCAGCGGGTCCTGGCGCGCACGGCCCGGCGCATCGCCGCCGAGAAGGCGGATCCGGAGGATCGCGCGCTGCTCTTCGTCTACTACAGCGGCCACGCGGACGAGAGCGGCCTGCGCCTGGGAGCTTCCAGCTTTCCCCTCAACGCCCTGCGCGAGCAGGTGGAGGCCATGCCCGTGGACGTGCGCGTGCTCGTGGCGGACGCCTGCCGCTCCGGCGAGATCCTGCGCAGCAAGGGGGCCAAGCCCAGCGAGCCCTTCGCCATCACGCTGCGCGGCCCGGAGCGAATAGAAGGATTGGCCATCCTGACCTCGGCCTCGGGCGACGAGGACGCCCAGGAGAGCGACCGCCTGCAGAGCGGCGTCTTCACCCACCACCTGCTGGCCGGCCTGCAGGGCGCGGCCGACGACTCCGGGGACCACCGTGTCAGCCTGAACGAGGCCTACCAGTACGCCTACGACCGCACGCTGATCACCACCAGCCGCGCGCCCACCTTGCAGCATCCTTCCTACGACTTCGAGCTGCAGGGCCAGCGCGACCTGGTGCTCACCGAGCTCGAGGGTGACGGGCGTACAGGGCGGGTACGCATCGCCGAGGCCGGTCAGTACGTCTTCTTCGATCCCAAGGGCAGTCAGCTGGTGATCGAGGTGGAGGTGCTCGGCGGCGGTCTGCTGGCCTTGCCCGCGGGCAGCTACCTGGTGCGACGCCGCCTGCCCGACAAGGTCTACCAGGGGCAGGTGCAGGTCCGGGCCGCGCAGCAGACCTCCCTCAGCGCGGAGCAGCTGACGCTGATGCCCTATGGCCACACGGCGCGCCGCGGAACGGCCCAGGAGCGCAGGAGCGCCTGGGGCTTGAGCTTGGCCGGAGGCGCGGCAGGCACGCCATCCCAGGACCTGGGCCTTGGCCTGGCAGGTGCCCTGGGCGCGCGCCTGGACGCCCAGGCGGCCAGCTTCGCGCTGCGGGGCCGCTACGCCCGCCACAGCGCCGCGAACGAGGTGCTGGAGCTGTCTCAGCACAGCTTCGGCGCCGACCTGGGGGCCTTCCGCTACCTGGACCTGGGCCGCCTGGCACCGGGCCTGGGCCTGCGCCTGGGAGGCGACCTGGTCCTCCAGCGCTTCGACACCCCGGGCGAGGCCCCCGAAAACACGAGCCTGACGGGGCGCCTGGGTCCGGTGGCGCGCCTGGACTGGGCCCTGGCCCCGCGCCTGGTCCTGGGCCTGGACGCGGGCGCCGACATCCAGCTCTACCTGGGCACGGATCCGCAGGACGGGACGAGCGCGCTGCGCAGCGCGGCGGTCCCCTACGTCTCACTGGAGCTGGCAGCCTATGTGCGCTAGAACCTCGCTTCTTCTCCTCGTCACCGCGCTCTGCGCCTGCGGCGATCCCCTGGAGGGCGCCGCCTACCAGGGAGAGCCGCTGATGACGCTCTCGGGCCAGGTGCTGCTGGAGGAGGCGCTGCCCGAGCTCTCCGGCGAGGTGCGGGTGGCCCTGTTCTGGTCCAGCCAGGGGGGCCACGGCCAGCAGCACGAGCAGCAGGTGGCCATCGCGACCAGCTTCCCCTCCAGCTACACCCTGACCCTCTACACGCCTCCTCCCGACGAGGTGCTCTACCAGCCGCCCCACGCCAGCGGGCCCGTGGGCATCGCCGTGCCCATGCTCTACGAAGACCTGGACGGCAGCGGACTGTACGACCAGGCCAGCGAGCAGGTGCTGGGGGGCAGCCAGGACGTGCTGGTGCTGTGGTCCGCCGAAGCCCTTCATCCGCGCGAGGCGGGCGACGGCCCCCCGGACACGGGAACCCAGGGGGGCGCGAACCAGGGCGAGGGGCCGCCTGACGAGCTCGAGCCCGGCTACCACGCCGTGCAGCAGCTGGGCAGCTCCTGCGACCAGGGCCAGCTGGCCCTGAGCCTGGCCGATCCCGACGAGGTGGCGCTGGCCATCGGCGAGCTCTGGGACAGCCTGACCGACATGGACTGCGATGGGGATCTGGACGAGTGGGGGGGGCTGTAGGACCCGCTTGAGGTTCCCTAGAACAGGTCGGCCCCGTGCACCAGATAGACCGCCGAGCTGGTGGGCAGGGCCAAGAGCAGATCGCCCAGCCCGTCGCCGTCCAGGTCGCCCGCGGCCTCGGGGTTGGTGATGGGGCTGAAGTCGCCGTCCACGCTCGAGGAGTCGTAGACGCCGTCCGCCACCGGGCCGTAGAGCAGATACTCGGTGACCATGATGTCATCGTTGCCGTCGCCGTCCACGTCGCCGGCCGCGGTGACCACGGTGGCCTCTTCCACCTGGACTTCGGCCTGGCTGAGATCCTCCGAGGTCAGGGGACCGTAGAAGAGGTAGCCACCCGAGTAGGCGCCCACCAGCAGGTCGTCGTAGCCATCGCCGTCCACGTCGCCGGCCCCGTCCAGCGTGCCGCTGGCGCAGTCTTCGTCGCTGGCTCCCGTGATGACGACATCCGCCACGCTCGTGCCGCCTGAGAGGAGCTTGGCACCGGAGATCTTGCCGCCAAAGAAGACGAAGACCGAGCCCGTGTTGGTCCCCCCCGTATCGGCCCAGGGCGCGCCGATGGCAAGATCGTCGTGGCCGTCGGCGTCCGTGTCGCCCAAGGGCGCCACGGACCAGCCGGCCAGCATCCCGTCGCCTGGCCCGGTGAAGGTCACCGCCGCGCTCGACACGCTGCCCACTCCCGAGAAACCCCCTGAGTAGAGGTAGGCCGATCCGGAATCCGTGCCGCCGGAGTCCGCGTAGGCGGCCCCGATCAGCAGATCGGGGTCGCCTTCTCCCGTGACGTCTCCCACGGCGGCCAGCGAGAAGCCGGCATAGCCTCCCTGGGCCGTGCCCGTCAGCTGCCCATCCGCCTCGTTCTCGAGGTAGCAGGGCGAGCTGGCGCAGGCGGACACCGGGCCCAGCACCAGAAAGACCGCGCCCAGGTAGTTGTCGTAGCCTGCGGCGCTGATGATCAGGTCGTCGTTGCCGTCGCCCGACAGGTCGAATGGGCCGAAGACATCGCTGCCCACGCGGTCATCGGTGTAGCCCGTGTTGCCCACGCCACCCACATAGGTCACGGCGGATTCGGAGCTGAGAGAACCGGAATCTTGAGCAGGCCCCAGCAGCAGGTAGGCGGCCCCCTGGTCGTTGCTACCGTCCGAAGAGGCGCCGATGAGCAGGTCGTCGAACGTATCACCGTTGGCGTCGCCGCAGCCGCTGGTCCAGAAGCCCGCGTAGTCGCCGCTGGAGCCCGTCAGGACCACCTCGCCCGTGGGATCGTAGGCGATGCAGTCGCTGCCGTCGCAGTCGTTGTCAGTGGCGTTGGCGCAGACCTCGTCGGCGCCAGGATGGGTCTCGTCGTCGGTGTCGTCGCAGTCCTGGTCCGACAGAGACAGCCCCGCCACCAGGAAGCAGGCCTGGGTGGTGTCGGTGGAGCCGTAGCCGTCGAGATCGTCGTCGAGGTAGAAAGTCGACCGGTCCACGGCGTCGCTGTCGGCATCGCCGTCGCAGTCGTCGTCGACGCTGTTGCAGATCTCGGTCTCGCCGGGGTTGATGTCCCCGTTGCCGTCGTTGCAGTCGCTGCTGTCCGACACGTAGCCCGTGGGCTGGTCGCAGGAGATCTGGCTGTTGGCGACGTCGCCGTAGCTGTCGCTGTCGCTGTCGCGATACCAGGTGGAGGCGTCCAGGGCGTCGCTGTCCGTGTCGCCATCGCAGTCGTCGTCCGTCCCGTTGCAGACCTCCGCAGCGCCCGGGTTGACGGCCGCGTCCCCATCATCGCAGTCGCCCTCCTCGGCCGCGTAGCCCTTGGGCTGGGTGCAGGCCACCGAGACCATCTTCGTCCACCCATAGCCATCGCCGTCGGCGTCCGCATACCAGGTCGACGCATCGAGCGCGTCGTCCTCGTCCGTGTCGCCGTCGCAGTCGTCGTCCGCCCCGTTGCAGACCTCGTCAGCACCGGGGTTGATCGCCGCATTGCCGTCATCGCAGTCGTCGCAGCTATCCCCCTAGCCCATGGGGGCCGCGCACGGCGTCTCGCAGATGGAGTCGCCGCCGTAGCTGTCGCCATCGTAGTCCAGGTAGAAGGTCTCGGCGTCGATGGCGTCGCCCTCATCCGTGTCGCCGTCGCAGTCGTTGTCCATCCCGTCGCACTCTTCCTGCGCGTCGGGGTGGACCTCGGCGTCCTTGTCGTCGCAGTCGCCGTCGTCGACGGTGAAGCCGTCGCCGTCCTGGTCCGCGACCACATCGGCGTCGGTATCCGAGTCGGCGTCCGCGTCCGTGTCCGCATCGGCGTCCGCGTCCGCGTCGGCCTCGCCGTCGGTGTCCGAGGGCAGCTGTCCGCCCAGCGCCTGGGCGCGCTCGTCATTGACATCCCCCGGAATCCATGGACAGCCCAAGAGGAGCAGGGACAGAGAGAGCACGAGGGCACGGGACATGGTCTCATCCTCGACCGCAGCTGGCTCGTTCCAGGCCATCATACGCTAGAATCCGTGTTTTGGGGAACCTCATGCCCGCGGGCGCTCCGCCGTGATGCGCCCCCCCCCACCGGCGGGCATGTCACAAAACGTCACCCGCTGCCATCCGCCGCCCCCCGCGTTTCTCAAGGGGATGAACGACGGAGGCAGCATGACCCACGGACCGCTCTTCTTCATCGCCCTGGCGCTCAGCCCGGGGCTCGCCCGGGCCGCGACCCAGCCCTCCTACGAGGAGGTCTCCGCGCAGGCCGCCAGCCTGGCGGATCAGGGCCAGCAGGCCCAGGCCCTGGTCCTGCTGGGCGGCCTGGCGGCCCAGTATCCCCAGGATCCCGCGCTGCACGTCCAGTGCGGCTGGCTGGCCTCCCAGGAGCGCGCCTGGCAGGAGGCCCGGGACTGGTACGCGCGCGCCCTGGCCATCTCACCGCAGCACTACGAGGCCCGCCTGGGGCTGGCCTGGGCTCACTGGCACATGGGTGAGGCTGAGCTGGCCCAGGCGGACTTCGCCACCCTGGCCGCTGAACGCCCCGGCGACGCGCGAGCGCTGCAGGGGCTGCGCGCGGCGCGGCGACAGTCCGCCGGCCTGCAGGCCGGCATGGCTGGGACGGCCTACCTCTACCCGGGCAATCCCGCCCGCCGCTACGGCACGGGGCTGGCCGTAGGCGCGGATGGCTGGACCGGCAGCCTGGTGGCCGGCGCCAGCTACCGCGGGACCCGCTTCACAGGCTCGGATGCCCAACGAAGCCCGGAGACCGGCCCCCTCGGCCCCGTCAGCGCCACGAGCAGCTCCACGCAGCACGAGGGCTGGGCCTGGGCCGGCCTGGCGCGGACCCGCTGGGGAGCCACCCTGCACGGGGCGCGCATCGCGGATCTGAGCACGGAGGCAACCAGCGCCTGGGTGCTGGGCGCCATGGGCAGGTTCGAGCCCCTGGCCCGCGGCTGGGGGGCCCTGCTCGGCGAGGCCAGCGCCAGCCTCTACGACGACCTGAACGTCCTGCGACTGAGCGCCGCCTGGCGCCAGCCCCTGGGCCGGAGGGGGCTCTACGTCCAGCCCATCAGCGCCCTGCAGCTGGCCGACGGCAGTCCCTTCTTCAGCCAGGGTCTGGAGCTGGGCTACGGGGCCGAGCGCCTGAGCCTGAGCGCCGGGGGCAAGCTAGGCCGCGAGACGCGGCCGACGCTGCTGGGCCTCTCCCTGGCCAACAACCTGCCAGGAACCATCAGCGGCGGGGGCTGGGCCGGGCTCGGCCTGGACGTGGGACAGAGCTGGAACGCTTCCTTGATCACCGAGGCCTATCGCCTGCTGGACGACGAGACCCAGGCCTCCTCCTGGACCCTCGCCACCCAGCTGGGCCTGGGCCGCAGCTTCTGAGACCCCTTTCCACACAGGAGTGACGATGCAAGCGCAACGACGCCTTCGTGACCTGGCCATCAGCGACTCGGGCATGGTCTTCGACGCCTGCTCCGGGGCCATGTTCACCATCAACCGCACGGGCCGGGCCATCGTGGACGGCCTCAAGAGCGAGCTCTGTCGCTCGGAGCTGCTCGCCGAGCTGGCGCGCCGCTTCGCGCTGGAGCCCGAGGACGATCCTGGGCGCGACCTGGACGAGTTCCTGCTGCTGCTGCGCAAGAGCGGCCTGCTGCCCCACGATTTCACACTGGAGGACTAGCATGGATCCCCGACACGCAACCATCGCCGTCACCGCCCTGAACGCCACCGACAATCCGGGCCCCGGCGTCTCCGTCCTGCGCTGTCTGCGGGAGGCTCCCGGCTTCCAGGGCCACCTGGTGGGCCTGGCCTACGACAGCCTGGATCCCGGCATCTACGCCCAGGACATCGTGGACGACGTCTTCCTGTTGCCCTACCCCTCCCAGGGCCGGGCCGCCCTGCTGCAGCGGCTGCGCTACATCCAAGAGCGCGTGGGGCTGGACGCGGTCATCCCCACCCTGGACTCGGAGCTGGACAGCTTCATCGGCATCAGCGACGAGCTGGCGGCCATGGGCGTGGGGAGCTTCCTGCCCACGCGGCGGCAGCTGGCCCTGCGGGCCAAGTCCAGGTTGGCGGAGCTGGGCCAAACCGCCGGGATCCAGGTCCCGGCCACGCGTGTCATTGCGGACGCGCAGGAGCTCTACCGGCTGCACGAGACGCTGCCTTTTCCCCTCTTCCTCAAGGGCCAGTACTACGGCGCCCGGCTGGCCCGCAGCGTGGACGAGGCCTTGCTGGCCTACCACGCCATCGTGGCCCAGTGGGGCGCGCCCGTCATCGCCCAGCAGGCGGTGCGGGGCGAGGAGTACGACGTACTGGCCGTGGGGAACGGCCAGGGCGGGCTGGTGGGCGCCCTGCCCATGAAGAAGACCAGCCTGACAGACAAGGGCAAGGGCTGGGCCGGGGTGGCCATCGGCGATCCCGCGTTGCTGGAGCTGGCGCAGCGCTTCGCCGCCGCCACGAACTGGCGCGGACCCTGCGAGGTGGAGGTGATCAAGGACGAGGCGGGCCAGCTGCACCTGCTGGAGATCAACCCGCGCTTCCCGGCCTGGACCTACCTGAGCGCCGGCGCCGGCATGAACCTGCCCTGGGCCACAGCCCAGCTGGCCCTGGGTCGGCAGGTGACGCCCATGAACGAGTACCGCGTCGGCACCATGTTCGTGCGCATCGCCCTGGACCAGATCGCCGACATCTCCCAGCTGCAGCGGCTCAGCGCCAGCGGCGAGCTGCTGGGCTCCCCTCCCCTCTCCCTGATCAGCAGCTGTCCGGAGGCCTGACATGAGCGCCCTGCCCTACGAACGTCCCGTCCTGATCCGCCACCAGCCGGGCCTGATGAACAAGTTCGGCCGCGTCAACGCCATGCAGCCCCAGACCCATATCGAGGGCATGCCCGTGCGAGAGCTGGCCGAAGAATACGGATCGCCGCTCTTCGTCTTCTCCGAGCGCATCATCCAGGACCGCTACCGCGAGCTGCGCGACGCCTTCGCCCTGCGCTGGCCCCGCGTGCGCCTGGCCTGGTCCTACAAGACCAACTACCTGGACGCCGTCTGCACGCTCTTCCACCGCGAGGGGGCCTGGGCCGAAGTGGTCTCGGAGTTCGAGTACGACAAGGCCCTGCGGCTGGGCGTGCCCCCCGACCAGGTGCACTTCAACGGGCCCTGCAAGTCGCGCCAGGTGCTGGAGCGCGCTCTGCCCGCCGGCACCACCGTGCACATCGACCACTTCGACGAGTTGGCGACCTGCGAGCAGGTGGCCCAGGCCACGGGCTGCCGCCCGCGCGTGGCCCTGCGCCTGAGCCTGGCCGCCGAGGGCACGCCCGCCTGGAGCCGCTTCGGCTTCAACCTGGACAACGGCCAGGCCATGGACGCTGTGCGGCGCCTGCTGGCCGGCGACAAGCTGGAGCTGGCCGGCCTGCACACCCACATGGGCACCTTCATCCTGGAGCCCGCGGCCTACCGCGACGCGGCGCGCAAGCTGGCGCGCTTCGCCAATGAGCTGCGCGAGCGCTTCGGCGTGGTGCTGGATTTTCTGGACCTGGGCGGCGGCCTGGCGTCCCACAACACGCTCAAGGCCCAATACCTGCCGGGCGAGCAGGCCACGCCATCCTTCCGCGCCTACGCCGACGCCGTGCTCGAGGGCCTGGCCGAGCTGGAAGCGCCCCCCCATGAGCTGCCCACCCTGGTGCTGGAGAGCGGCCGGGCGCTGGTGGACGACGCCGGCTCCTTGATCTCTACGGTGCTGGCCAACAAGCGCCTGCCCGACGGCCGCCGCGACCTGGTGGCGGACGCCGGGGTCAACATCCTCTTCACCAGCTTCTGGTACAAGCACGACCTGGTGCCAGCCCAGCCTTTTCGCCACGAGCTGGAGCCCACGGTGGTGCACGGCCCGCTGTGCATGAACATCGACGTGGTGCGCGACACCCTGCTCTTTCCGCCCATGCGCGTCGGCGATCGCCTCGTCTTCCGCAACGTGGGCGCCTACAACGTGACCCAGTGGATGCAGTTCATCACCTACCGCCCGGCTGTGGTGCTGGTGGGCCGCGACGGCCGCCACGCCCTGATGCGGCGCCGCGAGGATCTGCAGGCGGTCGTGGCCCAGGAGGAGGTGCCCTCATGGCTGCGGTGACGGCCACCCGCGCTCGCCCCTCCGCCCTCAGCGCCCGGGCCGGCGTCCTGCAGGACAGCGCCAGGGCCCAGCCTGGCACGCTGGGGCGGGCCGCGGAGCTGCTGCGAGAAGGCGGGCCGCTGGACTGCCTGCTGCTGGCCTACAGCCAGCTCTTCTTCTCCCGCTCGCGCTGGGTAGGCGCGCTGATGATGGCCGCCACGCTGGCCGTACCCCGCATGTTCCTGGCCGGAGCCGGGGGCGTGCTGCTGGCCACGCTGCTGGCCCAGGCCCTGCGCCAGTCCCCCGACCTGATCCGCTCGGGCATGTTCGGCTACAACGCGCTGCTGGTGGGCCTGGCCTGCGCCGCGCTCCTGGAGCCCGGCGCCAGCGCCTTCGCCCTGACCCTGGGCAGCGTACTGGCCTCGGTGCTGGTCACAGCCGCGCTGCACGGAGCCTTGACCACCCGCTGCGGCCTGCCCGCCCTCACCATGCCCTTCATGCTGGTCTTCTGGGCCCTAGTGGCGGCGGCCCCGGCCCTGGGTGTGGAGCTGGCGGCCTTTCCCGGCCAGATCATGCCGGCCCCCGAGTGGGTCCCGGGCTTCGCGGCGCAGGGCCTGCGGGCCATGGGCACCCTGCTCTTCCTGCCGCGCCTGGGCGTGGGCCTGCTGCTGCTGACGGCCCTGCTGCTGGCCAGCCGCATCGCCGCCCTGCTGGCCGTGCTGGCCTTTGCCGTGGCCTGGTTGCTGGTGGGCGCCATGCCGGAAACGGAGCCGCTGCTGCTGTGGCTGCTGGCCCTGAACCTGGCATTCGTGGCCATCGCCCTGGGAGGCATCTGGTTCGTGCCCGGGCCCTCGTCGCTGGGCCTGGCCGGCCTGGGGGCCGCACTCTGCGTGCTGGTGGCCCTGGGGGGGCAGCGCCTGCTGGGCGGCCTCGACCTGCCGCTGCAGGTCATGCCCCTGAACCTGGTGATCCCCATGATGCTCTTCACCATGCGCCAGCGGGTGCGTGACGGATCGCCCAAGGCCGTGGACTTCATCCCAGGCACGCCCGAGGAGAACCTGGGCTACTACCGCACCCGCGTGGCGCGCTTCGGCGCTCGCTACGGCCTGCGCTTCCGGGCCCCTTTCCTGGGCACCTGGACCTGCACCCAGGGCGTAGACGGCCCCAGCACCCACCAGGGCCCCTGGCGCCACGGGCTGGACTTCGAGGTGCTGGGCGCAAACGGACGCTCGCACCGCGGCCGGGGCACACGCCCCCAGGACTACCACTGCTGGCACCTGCCCGTGCTGGCCGTGGCGGACGGCGTGGTGGCCGAGGTGAGGGACGGTCAGCCCGACTCGCCCGTGGGCCAACCCGACCTGGAGAGGCGCTGGGGCAACGTGGTGGTGATCGAGCACGGCCCCGGGCTCTTCTCGCTGGTGGCGCACCTGGCCAGGGGCTCCATCAAGCTGCGACCCGGGCAGGTGGTGAAGCAGGGTGAGACCCTCGGTCTCTGCGGCAGCTCGGGCCGATCGCCCGTGCCCCACCTGCACTTCCAGCTGCAGGCCACGGCCCAGGTGGGTTCCCCGACCCTGGCGGTGGAGCTGCACGACGTGATCGCCGTTCAGGACGAAGACGAGCGCCTGCATCCGACATTCGTGCCCACCGAGGGACAGCGCTTGCGCAACGCCGAGGCCCAGGCCTCCATCGCCAACCTGCTGCGCTTCGAGCCCGGCGAGAGCCTCCGCCTGCGCGAGGGCAAGGGCCTGCGCCTGAAGCGCGAAGCGCTGCTGTCCGAGGTGGACCTGCTGGGGCGCCGCCTGCTGCGCTCCGCCCGCCATGACGCCGCCCTGGTCCACGACCGCCAGGACGGCGTCTTCACGGTCTACGAGGTCTTGGGCTCCCAGGATTCCGCTCTGCACCTGCTGCGGGCCGCCCTACCGCGCGTGCCCCTGGAGGCCAGCGAGAAGCTGAGCTGGAGCGACGTGGTCCCCGTCTCTCCCCTCATCCCATGGCTGGACGCGCCCGGGCTGCGGCTGCGGGCTCTCTTCCGCGTCCACGGCGGCATCGTAGCCGACTATCGCCTGCGAAAGAAGGGGCCGGACCTGGAGATTCGCGGCACCAGCCGTGAGCGCGGCCGCGACGGCGAGCCCGTCATCTCCACCCGCATCCTGCTGCGTCCCGGAAAGGGCATTCAGGCCCTGCGCGTGCGCTGCTGCGGTCGAACCCGTCATCTGCTGTCCGAAACCATCCCCCAAGCCGGCGCCTCGGGCGCCCAGGTGTCCCCATGAAGCTCCGCCTGACCATCACCCTAGCCCTGCTGCTCTGCGCGGCCAGCGCCCAGGCCGACTCCGGCACGAATCCCTGGCAACGCAGCTACGACCTGGAGAGCCAGCAGAGCTACCAGGACGCGCTGACCGCCCTGTACGCCGTGCCCACCGCGCGCCGCGGCTACACCTGGCAGCTGCGCCGCGGCTGGCTGCTGTACCTGGACGGCGAGCACGCCGAAGCCATCCAGGCCTACCAGGCCGCCACCCGCCTGGCCCCGGACGCCATCGAGCCGCGCCTGGGCCTGCTGCTGCCCCAGCTGGCGGAGCGCCGTTGGGCGGACGCCGAGAGCACAGCCCGCGCCGTGCTGAGGCTGGACAGGGACAACGCCCTGGCCAACGGCCGCCTGGCCTGGGCCCTGTACAACCTGGGCCGCCACGCCGAGGCCGAGCAGGCCTACCAGGCCGCCCTGGCCGCCTACCCCTCCGACGCGGACTTGCGCGCCGGCCTGGGTTGGAGCCAGCTGCAGCAGGGACGGACGGAGCAGGCCCGCGCCAGCTTCCAGCGGGTGCTGGAGGTGGCGCCGGAGCACGAGGTGGCTGGGGAGGGGGTGGAGGCGCTGGACGGAAACAGCTGAGGGCGGTGCCGCCCATGGTCATCGCAGCCTTCCTCCCCTGCTTCATGGCGAAGGGATGCCTATTGCTCTACGCCAGGTGTCAATAGAACCAGGTGGCACCTACGCTGCCCACAACAGCTCCCCCCTCACCACCCGGCCAGCCCATGTCCCGCTCCTTTCCTTCCCTGACAACCATCCTCGGGACCTGCCTGTTCACCGCGGGATGCCCGCCGTGGCCCGACACCGACGACCACGAAGCAGCCCAACTGGCCTTCGACACGGCCCAGGATGCCGTGGATGCAGATGGCGACGGCTACTCCGCGGGCGAAGACTGCGACGACGGCGACGCCACCATCCACCCCGCTGCCGACTAGCTCTGCGACGGGGCCGACAACGACTGCGACGGCGAGACGGACGAGGACGACGCCCTGGACGCCGCCACCTGGTACGCCGATACGGACGGCGACTCCTTCGGCCGCGACGACAAACAGGTCACGGCCTGCGAAGCGCCCAGCGGGTACGTCGACAACAGCGTCGACTGCCAGGACAGCAACGCCGAGATCCACCCTGACGCGGACGAGCTCTGCGACGGGGCCGACAACGACTGCGACGGCCTGACGGACGAGGACGACGCCACGGACGACGCCACATGGTACACGGACAGCGACGGCGATGGCTACGGCGATCCCGACGACTCCGCCACCGCCTGCCAGCAGCCCTCGGACTTCGTCGGCAACAGCGACGACTGCGACGACGGCTTCGCCGACATCAGCCCCGACGGGGAGGAGATCGGCCTCAATGGCGTGGACGAGGACTGCAGCGGCGCTGATGGAACCGTACTGGACCTGGCCGACGCTCCCTACGCGATCCTCGGCGAATCGACCGGCGACGCCGCGGGCAAGACCGTCGCCGTGATCGGCGACTTGAGCGGCGACGGCCTGGACGAGCTGCTCATCGCCTCCCCAGGGCGCGCCCTCGACACGGGCGAGGTCTATCTCCTGCTCGGCCCGGCCACAGCGGCCAGCAGCCTGGCCAGCGCCGACCACGCCTGGCCAGGTCCTCCTGTCAGCCGGTTCGGCGAAGCCCTGCTCTGTCACGACAGTGATCGCGATGGCTACGACGACATCTTTCTGGGCGCACCCGAAGCCACCCAGGGTTGGGGGGAGGTCCTGATGTTCGACGGAAGCGCCTACGCCTCTGCCAGCCCCGTCACGCTCCTGGGCGACGACGCGAACATGCACCTGGGCAGCTCCCTGGCCGATGGCGGCAATCTCATCGGCGCACCGCGGGGCTTGCTGGTGGGTGCCCCCGATGGCAACTTCGTTGGCCTCGAAGACGGCGCCGTCTTCCTGGGCTCGGTCATCCTTGCGGCCAACCGATGCATTGCCAAGGTTGAAAGCCGAT
>CAYVQL010000057.1:0-43270 GCA_964454135.1 uncultured Enterobacterales bacterium
AACGACAGCGCCGCCCCCCATATCGATCCCGACCGAGCGCTCGTCTTCCCCATCAACCCCGTGGCCACGCCCGATCCCGAAGAGGTCACGCTGCCCTGGGTGGCCGAGGACGCCGACGGCGCCCTGACCAGCGCCGCCGGTGAAGACGGCGTGCGCCTGCTGCGCGTCTTCAGCTGCGAGGACGAGGGCGAGACCACCACCCTCATGGGCTACGGCCAGCTGCGCATCTGCACGCTGCGCCAGCGGGCCGACAAGGGGGACAACGGCGACTTCGCCTACCAGGACTGGGACGCCGCCGTCGCCGGGGAGTACGACCCCGACGACGTGCACGCCGAGGTCTCGCTCTACTGGCACGCCTCCCGGGCCTACGAGCTGATCACCTCGGCAGAGGTGGGGCTCTTCGACCGGTTGCCCGGCATCCACGATGCCGACGGCGAGGCCGTGCCCCTGAACCTGGTGGCCAACTACCGCTGGCCCGTGTCAGCCAGCGCTGACGCGCTGGAGCCCACCGCCATGGCCTTCCACATGCCCCACGAGTATATGAGCATGGGCATGGACCAGTACACGGGCCTGTTGGGCTACGCGGGCGACTTCCTGGCCTTCGGGCAGGGTTCCCAGGCCGACTTCGCCTACGACGGCGAGACGGTCTACCACGAGTTCGGCCACGTGGTCACGCGGTCGGTCGGCGGCCTCGAGAATCACCTGTACGTCGATGAATACGGCCTCTGCAACCTGACCAACGCCCTGGAGCAGGGCCTGACCGAGACCCTGGTCTTTCTGCTCTCGGGCCGCTCCACGCTCTTCGACTATCTGGACCAGGTCTCGGCTACGGGCGGCTACCTGCGCGAGGCGGACAACGACGATGTCTACCCCGCCAACCTGCAGGGCATGGATCCCTTCGACGGCATGGTCGTCGCTGGCGCCCACTGGGATCTGCACCAGGAGCTGGAGGGCTGCGACGAGCGCTGCTACGCGCGCCTGCTGCTGCTGAGCCTGCAGGAGAACCAGCGCGGCGACCTGGAGCATTCCTTCTCGCGTTACGCCGAGACCTTCCTGGGCGTGCTGGAGGCCGAGGGCCTGGAGGATCAGCTGGATATGGCCCGGGAGACCCTCGAGGCGCGGGGGCTGTTCGAAGAGGAGCGCAGCCGGGAGATCCCGGCCGATGGCAGCCTGGCGCTCTACCTGGGCGGGGCGCAGCAGGCAGCGTGGAACACATGGCTGGACCTGCAGGACGGCGACCAGCTGCGGCCCATGTCCACGGCCACCGTGCAGACCTGGGTGGAGCCGGCCGGGACGGAGCTGGAGCTGCAGGCCTGGCTCTACGAGAGCAGCGACGCCATGGGCCTGGTGGAGGATCCCAGCGACTGGGATCTGCGCATCTTCCTGCGCGCGGAACGGCCCGTGGTCTACGGCGAGACCGCGCACGGTGCCTATAGCGCCGAGCGGGACGCCGAGCTGGTGCCGGAGCTGGAGGAGAGCGGCGGCGCGACCCGGGCCAGCTGGACCCTGGAGGGGCTGCTGCCCGGCCAGCGGCTCTACTTGCACTTCGTCAACTTCGGGGAGGCGCCTGTGGTGCTCTCGGGGATCTCGCTCTCCGGAGAATGAATGGAAGCCGGCCTGCCCCGTCGGAGGACAGCAGGAGGTGTACCATGATGTTTCCGCTCATCGCCCTGATGGTTTCCCTGGCCAGCGAACCCGCCGAAGCGGGCGTGCACCTGCACTTCACGCCTGCGGGCGTCAAGCTGGCGGTCAATCCCTGGTCTCCCCACTACAAGCCCGCCCCCCGCGCTGGCTACCGTTGGGTGGCCGGCCACTACTCCGGCGGCGTCTGGGTACCCGGCACCTGGATGCCCACCACCACGCGGCCCGGCTACGTCTGGGTCCCCGGCCACTGGGTGGGCCATAGCTACGTGGAGGGCTACTGGCGGCCCACCTCCAAGGCGGGCCATACCTGGGTGAGCGGCCACTACTCGGGTGGCGTCTGGGTCGCCGGCTACTGGGCCCCCAACGCCAAGGCGCCGCGCACGCCTGCCATCGGCAAGCCGCGCAGCTCAGGCAGGAACGTCCACATCACCGACGCCCGGGATCGGGCCGAGGATCGCTGGGATCGGGCTGAGGATCGCTGGGATCGGGCTGAGGACGTGGCCGATCGCGTCGAGGACTTCTTCGACGAGCTGGAAGACGTCTTCGACACCAACCCCCACGACCTCGAGGACGTCTACGACCGGGCCGAGGATCGGGCCGACCGGGCCGAGGACCGCCGGGACGCGGCCGAGGACCGCGCCGACCGGGCCGAGGACCGCTGGGACGCCCGGCACTGAGGGCGGCGAGCCGCGCAGCGCCCGCCACGGCCGGCTGGTCAAGCTCTGGGCGCTGTCCGCCCCCTCGCAATATCGGCGTGCAGGCCTCGCGGACCCATGAGCCCTCCCTGCTGTGGCTGTCTCCCGCCCCCTGCGATACCGGGATCCAGGCCTTTCTCATGCCGCTCCCACCGGAGCGTCGCCGCAGAAAGCTCCTGGAGAACCCCGCATGCCCGTCAAGCCCACGCGTCGCCGCCGTCGCACCTCCCTGGCCGGGGCTCCAAGGGGGAAGCCCCGCCCGCGCGCTCCGGCCCCCCAGAAGCTGAGCTGGGCCGTGAAGATCCGCTGGATGATCGGCATCCTGGTGGTGCTGGGCGCGCTGCTCTACCTGGTGTGGTCGCTCTTTGCGATGCTCTTCGCCGCCGCTGCTTTCGCCTACTTGCTGGATCCGGTGGTGGATCGCTTCGAGGAGCGGGGCCGCTCGCGCGAGTTCGGCATCGTGGTCATCTTCCTCTGCAGCTTCGGCGTCATCATGGTCGCGGCCCTGGTGCTGGTGCCCTCGGTGGTCGGCCAGATAGCCGAACTTTCGGGCAATATCGGCACCTACTTCAGCGATCTGGCGGTGGTGCTGGAGCCCCATCGTCAGTGGCTGGAGCAGCGAACCGGTTACGCGCTGCCCTTCAACCTGGAAGAGCTGGGCGACGAGATCCCCAAGTACCTGCAGAGCCTGTCCCCCGACACCCAGGAGACCTTGAAGGGCTTCTTGAGCAAGGCGCTGTCCAGCGGCTTGGGCTTTGTGATCACCATTGTCAACCTGGCCCTGCTGCCCATCTTCGTCTTCTACATGCTGCGCGACTGGGACCGCATGGTGGCCGCCGTCGGCCGGTTGATCCCGCGGCGCTACCGGCCTCCGGTCTCCCACGTGATGAGCCAGATCGACGAGCGCTGCGCCGCCTTCGTGCGCGGACAGATCATGGTCTGCCTGCTGCTGGGCGTGCTCTACAGCCTGGGCCTGTGGTTGCTCACCGGAATCGACCTGCCCATCGTCATCGGCATGCTCTCGGGCGTGCTCTTCATCGTGCCCTACCTGGGCACCATCGTGGGCGTGGTGCTGGCCAGCCTGCTGGCCCTGCTCAAGTTCGGCTTCGACTTCCACCTGCTGCTGGTCTGGGGCGTCTTCGGAGGCGTGCAGCTCTTGGAAGGTGCCGTGCTGACGCCCTACATCGTGGGCGACAAGGTGGGGCTGCATCCGCTGGTGGTGATGATCGCCCTGATTGTGGGCGGTAACCTGTTGGGCATCTGGGGCATGCTGCTGGCCATCCCCATCACGGCCGCCTTGTCGGTGCTGCTGAGCTCGTTGACGGCCTACTACAAGAAGAGTCATTTCTTCTCGGAGTGATTCCAGGCTTGCAAGGCGGGGATTTTCGGGCCGTATCGTGGGGGCCGGGCGGGGCCATGTTGCGGCCCCGGATTTAATGTACACTGCTACGTTGAGCTGTCGAATTAAAGACCCCTTCTCTTCGGAGGTGCTCGATGGATAGCAGGATCAGCTTTCGACCCCGGCGCTACCGCGTGCGCGACTGTCCCAGCCTGGACAATGCCCGCGTGGAAGTCGACGGGCACCCGGGCGAGATCCTCGACCTCTCCATGAGCGGGCTGGCCTACTGGGCTTCGCCCCAATGTCCGCCCTGGGAGGTGGGCAGCGAGCACTACGTCAAGGTGCGCGTGGACGGCGACCTGGTCCACAAGGGTCGGGCGCGCGTCGTGCGCATCGAGAACAGCGGCGGCGAGATCGGTGTGGGGGTCGAGCTGCTGGAGGGCTTTCTGGACCTGCCAGGGATCCTGCGACGTCAGGAGGAGCGCGAGCTGAAGGCGGCCTTGTCCGAGGGGCCCGAGCCCTGCTGGAAGCTGGTGCCTGTCGGCTACCGCGAGGTCCTCACCTACGCGGCCTACTGCCTGCAGTACTGGCGCGATCTGTTGGACCACCACGAGCAGCGCTACATGGAGGAGGGCCAGGACAGGAACGCGCTAGAGGCCTTGACCGACAGGGCGCTGCACCGCATCCGGCCCTCCTGGAGCGCCATCTGCGAAGAGCTGAGCAGCGAAGCCTTGCCTTTCATGGAGGATGAGGAACAGCTGCGGGCCGCCCGGCGCCTGACGAGCCTGGTCTTGACGCCCTTGCTGATGGACTGCGACGTTGTGGCCTGCGCCAATATGCGGCAGGGGCTGGGGCCTGACCTCTTCCGCACCGCACTGAAGCTTCGCAACAGCCCGGTGCGCGGCTCGGCCTTCGCGCGCCTGGTGCACAGGCTGGCGGCCGAGGATCCCCTGGTGAGAGCCCTGGATGCCCGCGAGGATTTCATCAAGAGCTTTCACATGGAGGAATGCGCTGCCGCTCATGAACGCTTGGGGAGAGACCAGGTCTTCCGAGCCACCAGCCTGGGCTGCGGGAGCGCCCAGGAGCTGGTCGCCTTGGCTCATAGCCAGTCCACCTGGGGCAGGAAGGTGTGCTGGACGCTGGCGGACTACGAGGAGGCGGCGCTCAGCCACGCCCATACCCAGGTCTTCCCCATCGCCTCCTGCGTGGAGCCTCCCATCGAGCTGCGCTGCGTGCGCATCAGCTTCGACCAGCTGCTGAACGCGCCGCTGCGCGTCGTGCCCAGCGAGGCTCAGCAGTTCATCTACTCCGCCGGGCTGTTGGATGGAATGGGCACGGTGCATGCCCGCGCCCTGGTGCGCGCCCTCTATGCCCGCCTGGCCCCGGGCGGTCTGCTGGCCATGGGCAATGCGCTCTACCCCTGCGACAGGTTCTGGTTCAGGGAATTCGTGCTCCGTTGGCCGATGCACTACCGGGTGGCATCGGAGCTGCGCGGATTCGCCGAGGGGCTGCCCATGGCGGACTGCCAGGTGGAACAGGAGCCATCGGGCACCTACCAGTTCCTGCTGCTCAGGAAGCGCTTGCCCTCCTGACGGGCCGGAGGCGTGGTAATCTGCAGTTGATGCCCCGTCTCCTGCTGCCCCTGCTCGCCCTGGCCTGCTCGGACTACGAGTTCGTAGGGGGAAACGACGCCCTGGGCGGTGGCGACACGGCCTGCTCGCTGGACGAGGCCGATCCCTACGCCGTGCAGAGCGACGCCAGCTGCGCCTTCGAGGCCGAGCCGGGCAGCTTCTCGCCCCAGGTGGAGTGGCAGTGGTCAGGGGCCGTGGGCGCGGCCGGCTACGACGACGTGATGATGACCCCGGTAGTGGGCGACGTGGACGGCGACGGGCTGCCCGAGGTGGTGGTCACCAGCTATGAGACCACCAACTACGGGGGGGCCGGCGCCTTGACCATCCTGAGCGGTGACGGCAGCGGCGAAGAGGGCGCCTGGACCAGCATCGGGGGCTACGCGCCCTCGGGTTCCGGCGGGGTGGCCCTGGGGGATCTGGAGGGGGATGGCACGCCGGAGATCGTGGTGGTCACAAGCGATGTGCGCCTGCTGGCCATGCACGCCGACGGCAGCCTGCTCTGGGCCAGCGAGCCCCGCGCCGAGGACTTCTCCATCTACAGCTACCCGGCCATCGCCGACCTGGACGGCGACGGCCTGGCCGAGGTGATCGCGGGAAAGGCCATCTTCAACAGCGCTGGGGAGTTGCTGGGCAGCGGCGAGTACGGCTGGGGCGGCACCTACGGCATCTCGGCCGTGGCCGACCTGGACATGGATGGCCAGCAAGAGGTGGTGGTGGGCAACGCCGCTTACCGCCGCGACGGTAGCGCCCTGTGGTACAACGGCCTGACCGACGGTTGGACCGCGGTGGGGGACTTCGACGGCGACGGCCGGGGTGAGGTGGTCAGCGTGACCACCGCTGGCGAGGTCTTCCTGCTCGAGACCGACGGCAGCCCCATCTGGGGGCCCAAGGACGTGCCCGGCGGCGGCGGCGGCCCGCCCACGGTGGCCGACTTCGACGGCGACGGCGCGCCCGAGGTCGGGGTGGCCGGCCACTCGGGCTACGTGGTCTACGACAGCGACGGCAGCGCGCTCTGGCAGGCCGAGACCACAGACGAGTCTTCTGCCCGCACCGGCTCCAGCGTCTTCGATTTCGAGGGGGACGGCGCCTGGGAGGTGGTCTACGCCGACGAGCTGGTGCTATGGGTCTACGACGGCGCCACGGGCCAGCCCGTGCTGGAAGAGACCGAGCACAGCTCCTGGACCCTGTTCGAGTACCCCGTGATCGTGGACGTGGACGCCGACGGCGAGTCCGAGATCGTGCTGGCCAGCAACGACTCCATCAACGCTGGCTGGCAGGGCGTGACCGTCATCGGCGATGCCTCCGACAGCTGGGCGCCCACCACCATGGCCTGGAACCAGCACGCCTACCACATCACCAACGTCCAAGACGATCTCTCCATCCCGGCTCAGCCCACCATGAACTGGGAGGTGGGACACAACTCCTACCGGGCCGGCGGCCTGCGGGACCAGACCGGCATCCCGGCCCCGGACCTGGTCCCAGTGCTGCCCGCCCTGTGCTGGATCTGCGACCCCCCGGGGGCGGATCTGCTGGTGCAGCTGGAGAACCGCGGCCTGAGCGCGGTGCCGGCTGGCGTCTCGGTGGCGGCCTACGCCGTGATGAGCGGCGGCACCAAGAGTTTCCTGGACGCCCAGACGCTGGACGAGGAGATCCCCGCCGGTCAGGCCAGCGCCAGCCTGCGCTTCGCGCTGGATCTGCCCGAGCTGGGAGAGGTGGTGGGCCTCAGCATCGAGGCGGACGACAACGGCACCACGGGCGGCGGCGTGGAGGAGTGCGACGAGGGCAACAACGCGCTGTCGGTGAAGCTGGAGGGTTGTTGAGCCATGAAGCGCAAGCGAGCGACGCGTTGTCAGCCCGCCTATCCCAGCCGCGCGCGCTACGGCCTTGGGGCGGCTTGCTCACTGGCCATGGGCGCGGCCCTGGCGGCGGGCTGCGCCGGAACAGGCCAGGAGGGTGGCAGGGCCTGGGCGCATACCGGCCTGGCACAGGGCGGCCAGGACAGCGATGCCTACGTCCGGGTTCAGCTGGTGCTGCCGGTAAAGGGTGAGCATCGGCTGGATTTCCCAAGCGGCTGGCTCGACTACCGCCTGCACCTCACGCTCACAAGGGAAGACACCGTCACCTGGCTGGAGCGGAATCCCACGGCCGCCCTGAACCTGGTGGACCAGCTGCTGCTGCTCATGCCGCTGTCCGGCGTCGCAGAGGCCCAGGAGATGGGCCCCTTCCAGGACGCCATCGCCCAGGTGCTGGCGGACGCCATCGCCGGGACCGAGGGCTCCTCTACCGAGGCCTTCGCTGCGGTCAGCCTGGAGGTGGTGGCCGCCAACGAGGCGATCCCCGGGGTTATGTGAGCCGCAGGTCTCAGCGCCGGCGCCGCCGCGCGGCCGCCGCCAGCAGGCTCAGCCATCCCAGGAGCCCGGCCGCCGGCCCCGCCTGCGCGGCGCAGCCGCAGTCCTGGTCGTGGCTGCCACCGCTCCCGCTGTCCGCGCCGTCGCCGTCGGGATCGGCGGTATCCAGCGGATCTCCCGCGCCCGCGCCCGTGTCGTCCAGCCAGTCGTCGTCCGTGCTGCCGTCCCAGCCGCCGGAGCGATGGTAGGGGATGCAGTCGTCGGGGATGACGTGGGCCGCCCCGGATGAGATGGGGATGGTCTGATCCGGGCTGGACCAGCTGTCGTCTTCCCAGTGAAAGACGAAGTTGACCTCGGCGACCTGCTGATCCGCGTCGTCAAAGGGCCCGATGCGGACCTGGTAGCTGCCGTCGGCCTCCTCCAGCGGCGTCTCCACGGACTGGCCGTCGCCGTAGTCGCTGGTGCCGGCCGGCCAGTAGGCCTCGATGGGCAGCTGCCAGCCGTTGACGCCCCAGTGCAGGCTGCCGGGCCCGTCGGCGTAGATGACGATCTCGTCGTTGGCCGTGGGGTTCTCGGGCTCCCAGGCGGGATCGTCGTCGCCGGTGACCCCGAGCTCTCCCACTGCCACGTGCATGATGGGGCTCTTCGCGCTGTTGCCCGCCAGGTCGCTGGCCTGCACGTAGTAGTCCACGAGCAGGCCGCTTCCCACGTCCAGCTCGGCCTCGTAGCGCTCAGCCCGCACCGTGGGGCTGGGATCGGTCTGAGAGTCCAGCGCGCTGGCGCTCATGGCCAGCTCCAGCCAGTCGGTGGCATCGTCGTTCCAGACCTCGGCTCCGTTGGGGGGCACCAGGTTGCTGCCGCTGCTGTAGGGGTAGTCCACATGCGCCCGCTCGAAGTGGATCGAGTCCACCATGATCCACTCCACGCCCGACGCGACCAGCTGGGGGATCATCCAGGGGGCAAAGGCGTTCTCGGGTGGGAACATGCCGGCCCCGGGGCTGGTGCCCAGGTGCCGCTCCACCTGCACGCGGTGCAGCTCTATCTGCAGCGCCAGGGCCCGCTCGCCCACCAGGGCCATCAGGGGGTGGTGATAGCCGAAGGCCACGACGTAGAGGCGCGGATTGCCCAGGCTGGTGGTCCAGGAGGCGGCCTCCTGCCAGCCGCTGTTCCAGCCCGAAAACGCCCATCCCGCCGCCTCGAAGGCCTCCAGGTTCTCCATCAGGGAACCCGAGAGGCTGACCTGGGCGCCCAGGTGATCGAAGCCCCAGGAAGCGCCCGTGGACACGGCGCTCATGGGCCAGCTGGTGTAGGGCCCTGAACGGTCGGTGTGCACCTGGGTGATGCTGTAGGAGTAGGCCCCGCGCCCATCGGTCTCGGTGACGGCCTCGTAGGGCCAGTAGATGGGCTGGTGCATGTGCCAATGGTGGCTGATGTGCAGGGCCGGGTCGGCCACGGCGAGGGGGGTGAGGGCGAGCAGGTAGAGCATGCTTGTCTCCGGGCGCGGCGTGACTCTAACATGAGTCACGCAGGCCTGCGGGGCAAGATCGATCCTCGCTGGCGCGTGGCGCAGCTTCGAGTCAGGGCGCCGAGACGATCTCCCTGGTCCGCTCCACCCGCGCCTCCATAGCGCCGTCGCCCAGCGCCGGGTCCAACTGGCCTTCCTGAACCCTGGTCAGCTCCAGCTCGGCGTCGCAGGACTCGTCGTAGAACTTGTCCGCGGGCTCTACGTCGCCAGCGCCGATCTTGTGGCTGCCGCGGCTGTCATTGACGTCTTCGCTGAAGCTGGAGCAGCAGGAGCCCTCGTAGCGCAGCTCCATGGAGTCGCTGTCGTCGGACGGCGTCCACTCCACCGTCAGCGACTCCGAGCTGCGCGAGTGGGAGGCGCCCTCTTCGGGCTGGACGAAGTCGAAGGACTCGGGCAGCTCGATGACGGAGCCCGGGGCGTCTTCCCCCAGCTGCCTCTCGAGGGAGATGGTGATCTCCTCAGCGCAGGCCCCCTCGGCGAAGCTCGCCACGTAGTGGATCGCGCCCAGGGACTCGTCGCGGCTCATGATCTCCTCGGCGCCCTCGCAGGAGGCCAACAGGCGGTCCACCACGTCGAGGTCCACGTAGTCCTCGAAGAGGGTGCCGTCCTCGATCTTCTTCAGGTGGCAGTCCGCCTCGACGGGGCCCTCGCCGGCGACGGTCGAGCAGTAGAGGGCTATCGCGGAGGTGGGCAGCTCCTCCGAGCCCACGGACTTGCAGCCCGGTCCGAGCCCGAGAGAGAGCGCGCCAGCGATGAAGCATGGGATTCGTCTCCGCATTCTTGCCCCCTTTCCTTGCTGGGTCTGCGGCTCTCAGCGCCTGAGCCTTCCCTCGCAGAAGTCGTCTTCGTATTTGGCCCTGTCCCCTCCATCCCAGATCAGGGTGAAGTTGGCGCTCCGGAATGTCTCGATGTTCGTCTGGTCGCAGGCGTCGTACCAGATTTCGTCGTTCCAATAGGCCCTCAGGTCCAGGCAGTCTCCGACGATGCCCTCCACCTCGTCGCCGCCAGCCTCGTCTGCGTGGTAGTCCAGGACCAGGTCCCAGGTGAAGACCAGATCGGCGTCCTCTTCCAGCTCGCCGGCCTGTACCAGCTCGCCCGTGTAGCTGTTCCGGCCGAACTCGATCACCTGCAGCTCCAGGTCTACGACGTAGTCGCCCAGGCCCCTTGGCGAGTAGCAGTCCAGATCCCCGGTCCAGATGCCGGCCAGGGTCTCGGAACAGCCGGCGAGGGCAGGTAGGAGGATGGTCAAAAGGGCAAGGGAAGGGGGAAAAAGGCTGTCCATGGCACAGCCTACCCCGTGGATGGGGAGTTGGCTCCTAGCGCGCTTCGGGCACCACCCGCACGATGGAGAAGGCCGCCGGATCGAAGAACCGCTCGATGTAGCCGTTGATTTCCTCCAGGCTCAGCTCGGCCGCCCTTTGTCGGTGGACGGCGCTGGTGGCGCGCGGCACGCCTTCCTCCAGCTCGAACATATGGGCCAGCAGCACCTGGTCCGGAGCCTGCTCCTGCCGCAAGGCGCGGCCCTTCAGGGCCATCAAGGCGGCCTGCCGCTCCTCGGCGCTGATGCCCTGGGCCTGGAGCTCGCGCAGGGTGGCCAGCGCCAGCTCCTCCACGGCCTGGGCCCTGGCCAGGCTGGTCTGGGTGCGGATCAGGTAGGGCGAGGGCGCGGCCTGTTGCCCGCCCATGGAGAAAACGGTGTACACGTCGCCCCCCTCGTGGCGCAGCGCCTGTGCCAGCCGTGCGTAGCTATGCCCGGCCAGCACGTGGTCGGCCACCATGAAGGCCGGGTAGTCGGGATCCCCCAGCGAGGGACCGTCGCGCACCAGGCCCAGGAAGACCTGGCTCAGGCCCGGCATGCGCAGCTCGCGCTCGGGCTTGCGCTCACCGGCGGGGAGCAGGGGGGCGAGCTGGCCGTCGGGATCGGCCGGCTTGCGGCGTCGGAGCTCGGGCAGCAACCCGGCGGCGGCCTCACGGGCCTCCTCGGGCGTGAGATCGCCGGCGAAGCCCACCATGCGACCGGGCAGGCGCAGCAGCAGGTCGCGGCGCTTCTCCCAGAAGGCCGTGGTGCGCTCGATGGGCATGGGGCGCTCGTAGAGCGCGCGCCTGGGATCGCCGCGCTTGGCCACCAGGCGCGCCGCGGTCCTCTCCAGCACGAACCTGGGCGATTTCTCCAGCTCCTGCCAGTGGTGCTGCATGGCGTCGTCCAGCGCGAGCACCGCCTCTTTGCGACGGTTGGAGAAGAGCTTGCGCACGATGTCCAGGCCCTGCTCCAGGTCCTCCTTGAAGAACTCCGCCCGCAGCACGCTCTGCCAGTCGTAGGTGTCCAGCTGCAGGACTGTCGCCAGGCTGACCGCGTGGTAGTCGAGCTTTCCCTTGACAAAGGAGGGCTGCAGCTCCCAGGCGTATTCGCACTGGCGCCGGTGCCAGTGCTGCGAGAGGTTGCCGGCGGGGAGCATGACGACCACCGTCACCAGGGGGACGCGGTGATCCTCCACCAGCACCAGGCGGTCGCCCGTCTCGCCCAGGGGCTCCTCGTGGATATCGTAGCCCAGGGCTGCCCTGGGCAGGAGCAGCATGAGTGCCAGCAGCAGCCAAGTCCTGATCACGGCTCAGTCCCTCCCCACCAGCAGGATGACGGAGGGTTGCACCTCGGCGACGTAGTTGACCCAGACCACCTTGACCTCCTGCAGGCTGATGGCCTTCAGCCGCCCCGCCAGCTGGAAGGCGGACATGACGGAGCCATGGCGCAGCTGCGACAGGCCAAGGGCCCGGGCGCGGGTGTCGGCGTAGTAGTAGTCGCGCAGGTTCTCCTTCCAGAGACGCAGCTTGGCGGTCTCCACGTCCGCCTCGGTGAGCCAGCGCGCTCGCCGCAGCTGGATCAGGGCCTTGCTGCCGTAGGAGCGCACCGTGTCGTCGAGCCTGTTCCTGGCATGGGCGCTCTGGAAGCGCAGCATGCTGCCCGTGCGCCCCTGCCAGGAGGTGGTGCGGGCCGCCAGCACCTCGCGGTCCACGCTGCGATGCGCGTCGAAGTAGAGGTCCTGCCCCTCGTTGGCGAGCAGGGCCAGCAGCACCTGCGTGGCCAGGCCCAGCTCACTCGCGTAGCCGGGCAGGGTGTAGCTCAGCACCAGCGCCTTGGAGGCGGGCAGGCTGTCGGTCTGCAGCTTGGTCGAGACGGGGCCTCTCTGTTCGGCGGGAGCCTCCGTCTCCTTCTCGGGGCGGACCGGGGGAGGGGGGCCTGGTCGCAGCGATCCGTACTGCGCCTCCACCTGCGCGAAGATCTCCCCCGCGTCCAGGGGGCCCACGATCACCAGGTGCATGTGCTCCGGGCGATACCAGCGGTCGTAGTAGGCTTGTACGGTCTCGAGCTCGGTCCGCAGGGCCTCCTCGTGGGGCAGGAGGGGGGCCTCGTCCTGCGCGTCGACTTGCTGGCTGGCCTGCCCCAACTGCTCCGCCAGCTTGCCGAAGGGGTCGTTTTCGTAGCGGCCGCGCAGCTCCTCTGCGACGATGCGACGCTCGCGCTCGAAATCGCTGGGACGCAGGGCGTGGTGCTGGAAGCGGTCGGCCTCCAGCAGCAGCAGCTCCTCGTGGGCCTCCGGGGGAACCAGCGAGCCGTAGACCGTGTACTCATAGGCGGTGGCGCCGCTGTAGCGGCCCCCGTGGGCCTGGTGGAAGCGCTCGTAGCGACCTGCGGGCGTGCGCTCCGTGCCTGCGAAGAGCAGGTGCTCCACGATGTGAGCGCTCTCTTCCTGGCCCTCGGGGCTCTGCTTGCCCCCCGCGTGGATCCAGTGCTGGGTGGCCACCAGCTGCAGGGCCGGATCCTGACAGATGGTGACCAACAGGCCGTTTCCGAGCCGCTCGGAGAGCAGGACGATCTCCTCTTCGCTGCCCGCTTCGGCGCTCGCGGTGGCGACCAGGGTTGCGATGGCGAGGAGAGTGGATGAGGCCATGTGGCGCTCCAGGGTGCTACCCCTCCCCCAACAACCCAATCAAAGCCATCATCGCCGCCGGCGAGGTGATCAGCGACTGGTGGGCCAGGGGCTGGGGCAGGGTGCGGATCTCCACGTTGCGCGCGCCGGGCAGCTTGCAGCGGCCGGCCGGGGCCACGGGGTCGAAGCTGCCGTAGACGGCGATGATCTCCACCCCTTCTGGCAGCGGGCGGTCCTGCAGCGCTTCCAGGAAGTCCGAGCCCGGCAGGCATTGCTTGGCCGCCGGGCAGAGCGGGCCCATCAAGCCCACGGCGGCAGCCGCCGCCCAGGAGCCGCGCACCGGCGTGCCCAGGGCGATCATGCGCCGCACGCGCCGGGTGCCGCCCAGCTCGTACAGGTAGTGCAGGCCTATGAGGCCCCCCAGGCTGACGCCCACCAGGTCGCAGCGCTCGTGCGGGCTGCCGGCCAGGATGGCGTCGATCTGCTCGGCCAGCATGCCGGCCGCGCGCTCCACGGCTGCCATGTTGAGCGGGGGCAGGCGCACGGTGTGGGCGACAAAGCCGGCTCGGCGCAGCTGCCACTGGAAGTAGAACATGGTGGCCCGCGGCGCGAAGAGGCCGTGGACCAGGACGATGGGGGGCCTGTCGTCGGCCGGCATGGGCGCGGCTAGTCCCAGCTGAAGGTGGGGTACTGGGCCGTGAACTCGAAGACCTCGTTCCTCAAGGCGTCGCGCGCGGCGGTGTCGGTCCAGATGCCCGTGCCCTTTTCGATCCTGCCGCGCTTGAGCAGGGCGCAGCAGCGGTCGATGAAGTCGGCGATGACATCCATCTGCTCCTGCTTCATGCCGCGGGTGGTGACGCAGGGGGTGCCCATGCGCACGCCGTCGGGGAAGAGGGGCTTCTGCAGCTTGGAGGCGTTGGGCACGGTGTTGAAGTTGAGCACGATGCCCACCTGCTCCAGCCCGATGGCCACGCGGCGCCCCGGCAGCTTGCGGGACTTGCGGGTGTCGGCCAACAGCAGGTGGTTGTCGGTCCCGCCCGAGTTGATGTGGAAGCCGCGCTCGGCCAGGGCCGCGCCCAGGGCCTGGGCGTTGGCCACCACCTGGGCTGCGTAGCGCTTGTAGGCATCCGTGCTGGCCTCGGCCAGGGCCACGCCCACGGCGGCGATGGTGTTGAAGTGGGGCCCGCCCTGCAGGCCGGGGAAGAGGGCCTTGTCCACCTTCTGGCCCATCTCTTCGTCCTTGCACAGGATGATGGCCGCCCGCGGGCCGCGCAGGGTCTTGTGGGTGGTGAAGGTGACCACGTCCATATGGGGCCAGGGCGAGGGGTGGGCTCCGCCCGCCACCAGGCCGGCGATGTGGGAGATGTCGGCCAGCGAGACCGCGCCCACTTCCTTGGCGATAGCACCGAAGGCCTCGAAGTCGATGGCCCGCGGGTAGGCGGTGTAGCCGCAGACCAGCACGTCGGGCTTGAACTCCAGGGCCAGCCGCCGGATCTCGTCCATGTCCAGCACGTCGTCGGCGTCGCAGCCGTAGGGCTGGATCTCGAACCACTGGCCCGTCACGCTGACCGGGCTGCCATGGGTCAGGTGGCCGCCGTGGTCCAGGCGCATGGCCATCAGCTTGCTCTGATAGGGCTTGAGGAAGGCGGCGTAGACGCCCAGGTTGGCGGGTGCGCCCGACAGGGGCTGCACGTTGGCGTGCGGGTAGCCGAAGAGCTCGCAGGCACGGCGCTTGACCTCGTTCTCCATCTTGTCGGTGAAGCGCTGGCCCTGGTAGTAGCGGCGACCGGGGTAGCCCTCGCCGTACTTGTTGGTGAAGCGGCTCGCCAGGGCCCCGCGCACGGCCGGGGAGGCGTAGTTCTCAGAGGGAATCAAGCGGATGAAGCGCTCTTGGCGCTGGTCTTCCGCGGCGACAAGCTCGGCCATTTCGGGGTCGGAGGTGCGAATGGCGGCCAGGATGTCTTGATTGCGCATGGTGGCTCCTCGCTGGGGGTACAGGGCCTCCCCAATAGCCGATCCGGCCCCTTGCGGGACAGGGAAAAAAGCGCTCGCCTTGCGGCGGGTCAGGCGATCCAGCGCGAGCGCTCGCCGGCGCTGCCCAGGCGGATGGCGTCGTAGCCGTAGCGCGCGCGTACCAGGTCGATCACGGGCCCGGGCTCACGGGGCGAATCGCGGAACGGCAGGGGTAGCTGGCCGTCGCTGCCCAGCAGGTTGGACAGGGCCACACCCAGTAGGCGCACAGGTAGGCGCCGGGTACGGCCGCTGCGCAGCAGCTGGCGCACGCAGCCGAAGACGCGCGCCTCGGAAGCGGTGGGCGCCACGGTGCGCGAGCGGCTGATGGTGTGGAAATCGGCGTAGCGCAGCTTGAGGGTGATGGTGCGCGCCCGCAGCCGCCGCTTGCGGGCGCGCCAGCAGACCCGCTCGCAGAGGGCCAGGGCCTGGCGCTCGATCTCGGTCTCGTCGCCGATGTCGGCGTGGAAGGTGCGCTCGTTGGAGATGCTGCCCACGGCTTCGTCTACGGGATCGAACTCGCGGAAGGCGGGGCGGTCGCGGCGCGCGGGCTGAGGACGGGCGCCGTCCATGCCGTGACGCACGCGGGTGGCCAGGGCGCCGAAGCGGGCGAAGAGCGGGCCGGGCTCCAGGCTCAGCAGCTGGCCCAGGGTATGGATGCCCGCCTCGTTCAGGCGGGCCTCGGCCTTCGGGCCGATGCCCGGCCACTTGCGCACCGAGAGGGGCGCCAAAAAGGCCTGTTCTTTGCCCGCGCGCACCATGAGCACCCCCGCCGGCTTGGCCAGGCCCGAGGCGATCTTGGCGATGGAACGCGTGGTGCCGATGCCCGCGCTGGCCGGCAGGCCCACGTCCCGCTTGATGCGGCTGCACATGCGGCGCACGGTGCGCTCGATGGCGGCGTCGGCGTCGGGATCCCCGGGCTGCCGGTAGAGCCGGTCGCAGCCGTGGAAATCGATGTAGAACTCGTCGATGCTGGCGGGGGACACCTCAGGGCTGAAATCCTCCAGCACCTGGCGCACGCGGGCCGAGTAGGGGCTGTACACGCCGTGACGCGTGGGCAGGAAGATGGCCCGTGGCGCCAGGCGACGGGCCTCGACCGTGGGCATGCCCGAGTGCACGCCCAGGGCCCGCACCTCGTAGCTGGCGGCCGTGACCACGCCGCGGTTGCCCAGGTGGCCGCCCACCACCACGGACTTGCCCTCCAGGCTGGGATCCAGCAGCCGCTCCACGGACACGAAGAAGGTGTCCAGGTCCAGGCAGCAGGTGCGGGGAGCTGAGGTGCACATGTGTTCAATATTGAACATATGTGCAGTTCTGTCAAGGGAACAGGAGCCAGCCGAAGCTCACTTCACGCTGTACAGCGCGCGCTCCTGCTGCACGCTGAGCTGGCAGTCCGTCAGCTGGAGCGAGGCCTCATCGG
The DNA here is from genome assembly GCA_964454135.1 of uncultured Enterobacterales bacterium. Taxonomy (GTDB): domain Bacteria; phylum Myxococcota_A; class UBA796; order UBA796; family JAFGLY01; genus CAYVQL01. The sequence goes on from CAYVQL010000057.1 coordinate 16,539, forward strand.
GGTCCATCCCGCTGGAGATGCCCTGCAGCATCATGCCGCAGGCGCCAGCGATGAGCTCGTCGAAGAGCACCGCGTAGTCGGCCGTCCAGGTCCGTCACGCTTGCCTGGCTGCAGGCCAGCGCGGCCAGGCCCAGGAGCCTGGCGGAGACAAGCTGTCCGAGTCTTGAAAGGAGCATGAGGAATCCTCTCGGCATGCCATCGGTGCAGGCGGACGTGGCCACCCGTACCCCGGAACAGGCGAGCGGCCCTTTGGTTACGATCCCCGCTGTCGCAGCTATGCGAGCAGGCGCGCTGGGGGCGTTATGGGATGGGAGAACGCTGCACATCCCGGAGTCCCCCGTGCTCTTCCTGCTCTTCATCTGCGCTGCCATGGCCACCACCTGGCAGCAACCCCCCGCGGAAGTGCTGCAGGTGCTGCACGCTGAGGACCTGCCCTGGGTCTGGACCGCGCCTGACGGGGCCCACCTGCTGCTGGCCGACGGCGTGCTCTACCCGCCGCTGGCGGAGCGGGCCGCGCCCATGCTCGAGCTGGCTGGCGAGCGAGTGGATCCGACCACCAACAGCTTCCACGGCGAGTACAGCGCCACGGCGCCCAGGTTGAAGCGCGTCTCGGATGGGACGGAGCTGCCCCTGGCCCTGCCCGACGGCGCTCGACTGCTGGATGTCTATTGGGCCGCGGATGGCCAGCGCTTCGCCCTGACGGTCGGGCACAGCGACCACGTCGGCTTGTGGGTGGGCTCCACCGAAGGTGACCTGATGCGCATCTCCGACCTGCGCTTGAACCCGGTGCTGGGCTCGGCCGTGGCCTGGCTGCCGAACCAGAAGCGCCTGCTGGTCAAGGCCATTGTCTCCGACCGAGGCGCACCCCCGGCGGCCCCCCTTGTGCCCGCGGGGCCCAAGGTGCTGGAGGGCTCCGGCGATGCACCCCGCTCCACCTACGAGGCCCGCAACCTGCTGCAGACCGCCCACGACGAGGCCCTCTTCAGCTATTACGTCACCAGCCAGCTGGCCGTGGCGGACCCCCGCAAGGACAGGGTCAAGCTCATTGGCGAGCCGGGGGTCTACAGCGACGTCTCGGTCGCCCCGGACGGCAAGTGGTTGCTGGTGGAGCGCTTGGTGCCGCCCTGGTCCCACGTGACGGGCTGGTGGCGCTTCGCCCACCAGGTCGAGGTGTGGTCCTGCAAGGGCCAGCTGAAGGCCACCGTGGCCTCGCTGCCCCTGGCCGACCAGGTGCCCATCCACGGCGTCACCCTTGGGCCGCGCGGGGTCCGTTGGCGCGCCACGGCGCCCCACAGCTTGTATTGGACCGAGGCCCTGGACGGCGGCAACCCCATCACCGAGGTCCCTCATCGCGACAAGCTGATGCGCCTGGAAGCTCCTTTCGACGGCGAGCCCGAGGAGGTCTTCAGGGCCGAGCATCGCATCCGGTACTGGCGGTGGGGCGCCGAGGGCGGCACGCTGATGCTCACGCAGCGCGAGCGGGCGCGCCGCTGGCGCCACGTCTGGCTGCTGGACGTGGACGCGAGCACGGCGCGGCCCTGGTTCGACCTGTCCGAGAAAGACCGCTACGCCGATCCGGGCAGGCCGGTGATGCGTCCGCTGGACAATGGGCGCTGGGTGCTGCGCCAGCAGGGCGACGCCGTCTACTTCAGCGGCAACGGCGCCACCCCCGAGGGCGACCGGCCTTTTCTGGATCTGCGCTCCATGGAGACGAACGCGTCGGAGCGCCTCTTCCGCTGCGACCCGCAGCGCTACGAGCGCTTCGTGGCCTTCGCCGGCGGCGGAGAGGACCAGCTGCTGATCCGTCGGGAGTCCTCCACCGAGGTGCCCAACTACCACCTGGTCACGCTCGGGGAGCCCATGGACGCCGAAGAGGGCGAGCCTGGGCGGTCCTACAGCGACCGGCCCATCACCGCCTTCGAAGATCCCGCTCCTCAGCTGCGTGAGATCGAAAAGCGCATCGTCACCTACGAGCGCGCCGACGGCGTGCCCCTGTCCTTTCACCTCTACCTGCCCCCCGGCTACCAGGAGGGCACGCGGCTGCCCACCGTGCTCTACGCCTACCCGCTGGAGTACTCCGATCCCGGCACGGCCGGGCAGGTGCGCGGCTCGGAGCAGCGCTTCACACGCCTGTGGGGCGCCTCGCACCAGTACTTCCTGCTGCAGGGCTACGCCGTACTCAACCGCACGGCCATGCCCGTGGTCGGGGATCCCGAGACCGCCTACGACAGCTTCGTGGAGCAGCTGGTGGCCGACGCCGAGGCGGCGGTGGCCAAGGCCGTGGAGCTGGGCGTGGCCGATCCGCAGCGCATCGGCATCACCGGCCACAGCCACGGTGGTCTGATGACCGCCACCCTGCTGGCCCACTCGGATCTGTTCCGGGCGGGCATCGCTCGCAGCGGCGGCTACAACCAGACCATCCGGCCCTTCGGCTTCCAGCACGAGCGCCGCACCATGTACGAGGCCCGGGACACCTACCTGCAGTGCTCGCCCGTCTTCGTGGCCGACCGCATCGACGAGCCCCTGCTGCTGATCCACGGTGCCATCGACGAGAACCCCGGCACCATCCCCTACCAGAGCGACCGCCTGTTCGAAGCGGTGCGCGGCTCGGGCGGCACCACGCGGCTGGTGATGCTGCCCTTCGAGGGCCACGGCTACAAGGCCAAGGAGTCGGTGGAACACGTGCTCTGGGAGCAGATCCGCTGGTTCGATCGCTACGTGAAGAATGCGGAGGCGCGTGAGGAGGAGGCTCCTTGAAGGGTCCACCTCGACCGCGTTTTCAGGATACGGCCCTGTGGACGAGGATCGACCCCGGAAGGAGCGCCCATGGAGAAGAAGCTGGAGATTTGTGATCGCAGCGTCTCGCTGGCCGGTGGGCCTAACGAAGTCCTGGTGGATGGGGAACCCTGCACGGTCGGCTGCCGCTCGCCCGCCCCCGGGCAGCTGCTGCTGGACGTGGACGGCCTCCGTGCAAACGCCTTCGTGGCGCGCACAGCCGAGGGCCTGCACACCTGGGTAGAGGGGCGCGCGCGCCTGGTGAAAGAGGCCGCACCACGGTGTCGCGGTCCGGGCGGCGGCGCGGGCCCGCAGGTCACGCCCCCCATGCCCGCCGTGGTGGTGGAGGTGCTCGTGGAGCAGGGCCAGTCCGTGGAGAAAGGCCAGGGCCTGGTGGTGGTCTCGGCCATGAAGATGGAGACCGCGCTGGTGGCTCCCCACGCCGGCACCGTGCGCGAGATCCGCGTGGCTGCCGGCGACAAGGTGGCGCCCGGGGACGAGCTGGTGCTGATCGAAGCCGAACAGGAGGACTCCCATGCCTGAACCGCACGTGAGCTACGAGCTGCGCGGCCCCGCCGCCTGGATCACCATCCAGCGCGAGCAACGGCGCAACGCCCTGAGCCCCCAGGCCGTGGAGCTGCTGGGCCAGCACCTGGATCGCGCCGCGGCCGACGACGCCGTGCGCGCAGTCTGCCTGACCGGCGCGGGCGAGCGCGCCTTCTGCGCCGGGGCCGACCTGATGGCCGCCATGGGCCAGGGGGTGGGCGGGGGAGGAAGGCGGAGAAACAGCGGCTTCCGTCAGGCCATGCTGGGCTACGCCCAGCTGCTGCAGCGCATGGCGAGCCATCCCAAGGTGCTCGTGGCGCGGGTCAACGGCCACTGCATCGGCGGCGGCCTGGGGCTGCTGCTGTCCTGCGACATCGCCTACTGTCGCCAGGGCGCGCGGCTGGGCACCCCCGAGCTGGACGTGGGGCTCTTCCCCATGATGGTGGCGCCCCTGCTCCTGCGGGCCGCGCCCCGCGGCCAGGCCCTGGAGATGATCTACAGCGCCGCCGTGGTCTCGGCGGACGAGGCCCTGCAGCTGGGCCTGGTCACGCGGGTGCTGCCGCCCGAGGAGCTTGACCAGGCCGTACAGGACCTGCTGGCTCGCATCGGGGCCAAGGCCCCGGTGGCCCTGCGCCGCGGCCGCCTGGCCCTGGCCGAGATCGAGGGCATGGCCCTGGAGCCGGCCCTGGAGCATATGAGCGAGCAGCTGGCCCTGCTGCTGAAGACCCAGGACGCCATCGAGGGCCTGATGGCCTTCGCCCAGAAGCGCAAGCCCCAGTGGAAGGGGCGCTGAGGAGGAGAGAGCATGCCTTCCCTGTGGATCAAGGACAACCAGGACTTCGAGCGCCCCTGCATGATCACCTGCGCGCTGTCGGGCGTGGTGGCCAACCGCGCCCAGTGTCCGGCCATCCCCTACACCCCCGAGGAGTACGCCGCCGAGGCGCGGCGGGCCTACGAGGCCGGGGCCGCCGCCGTGCACATCCACGCCCGCACGCCCAAGGGCGCCCCCAGCTACGAGGTGTCCGACTACCGCGCCATCTACGAGGCCATCACCGCCGCTTGTCCGGTGATCACCAACTTCTCCACGGGCGCCGTCGGGATCACGACCCAGCAGAAGACCGCCCCCATCCAGGCCATCAAGCCGGCCGTCGGCGCACTGAACATGGGCTCCATGAACTACGCCAAGTACCACGGGGCCAGGCAGCGTTTCGTCTTCGAGTTCGTCTTCGCCAATCCCTTCTCGGAGATCCAGCAGATCGTGCAGGCCATGAACGAGGTGGGCACCAAGCCCGAGATGGAGTGCTTCGACGTGGGCCAGGTGGGCAACTCCTTCCCCCTGATCCACATGGGCCTGCTGGAGCCGCCCTACCAGTACAGCCTGATCATGGGCGTGCTGGGCGGCGTGCCGCCCACGGTGCCCGGGCTGGTGGCCATGGTGGATCGCCTGCCGCCCAAGAGCGACTGGGAGGTGATCGGCATCGGACGCGACCAGTGGCGCATGGTGGCCGCGGCCATCGGGCTGGGGGGCAATGTGCGCGTGGGCCTGGAGGACAACTTCTACCTCAACCCAGGCGAGATGGCGGGGTCAAACGGCGACCTGGTGGCCAAGGCCGTCCGCATGGTGCGCGACCAGGGGCGCGAGGTGGCCTCGGTGGAGCTGTGCCGCGAGAGGTTGGGATTGGTGCATCGCTAGCCGTCCTAGGGGCTCACCAGCTCCCGCCGCGCCTCCCAGGGCGCCTCCAGCTCGAAGCGCACCAGGGCCAGCTCGGGCCCATCGTGGGTTCCCGAGAGCATGACCGTGCGGCCCCAGCGCTCCATCCAGCGCCCCGTCCTGCGGGCCGTGCCGTGCACGTGGCCGTGCAGCGTGAGCCAGGGTTGGCGCCGCTCGATCAGCTCCCGCAGGGCGTGACTGCCCACGTGGGGATCGCGGCCGTGCAGCCCGGCGTCGTCCAGGGCGCCGTAGGGGGGCGTGTGCAGCAGCAGCACGGCGTGCTGCAGATCCTCGCCTTGCAGCTGCTCGGCCAGCTCCTGGCGGATGCTGCGCCGGGTGGGGAGGCCGGCGCCCGGGCGCAGGTCGTGGCGCTCCCAGTCCTTGCGCGTAAAAGGCGTGGGGGGCACGCAGCCGTAGCCGTGCACGCGCCAGCGTCCCAGCGAGGCGCTCTGGCTCTGCAGCCAGCGCCAGGCGCCCTCGGCCTGGCCCCGCTGGTAGGCGGGCACGGCCGAGGCCGGGTCCTCGTTGCCGGGCACGATGAAGACCTGGGGGGCGTAGTCCGCCGATCGCAGCGCCAGGAAGCCGGGCCGCAGGAAGCGGTCCACGAAGCTGGCGCTGTGCGCCAGGTCGCCGGCCAGGAAGACGGCGGCGGGCCGCTCGGCCTCCATGCGAGTCCACAGCGCGTGGAAGCGCAGGTGCGAGCCGTGCAGGTCGGCGCTTAGGAAGCAGGGGGTCAGGGAGGGCTCCAGGGCAGAGGGGCGGGTCTTGGGCCTAACCCGACGTCAGCAGCCTCCCCCTCTTCTGCGAGGGCCGGATTGGAGCACGAAGGGAGGAGCTGCTGCGCGGGGAGGGCCGCCTTGTTGGAAGAGCGCCAGCTGCTGGCCACCCCCGGGTACGCGAAAGGGGGAGGGCCGCGGTTCCTCAGGCGCTTCGCCATAGCCCAGGCGTTTGCACTGCAGCTCGAAGAGCCGGCGCAGCGCCTTCCAGTTCTCGTCCTGACCGGCCAGGCGCGTGCCGAAGCGCCCGTCGTCCAGCTGGCCGCCGCGGGCCTGGCGAAGGCGGGTCAGGATGGAGGCCGCCCGTTGGGGCAGCACCTGCTGCAGCCGCCGCGCGAAGACCAGCGCCACCGAGCGCGGCAGGCGCAGCAGGGAGATCCAGGCCCAGCTGGCGCCCGCGCGGCGCGCGCGCCGCAGGATGGTGGGCACCTGGCTGTCGTTCAGGCCGGGGATGATGGGGCTGATGGCCACGCCCACGCTCAGGCCCGCCGCTCCCAGCGTCTCCATGGCCGTCAGGCGCGCCGCGGGAGAAGGGGCCCCGGGCTCCAGCAGCCTGCACAGGCGGGCATCGCTCCAGGGCAGGGAGAGGCCGATGCGCAGCGCCCGCCTGGCGTGCAGCTGCCGGAAGAGGTCCAGATCGCGCACCACCAGGGGCGAGCGCGTGATCACCACCACCGGGTTGCGAAAGCGCACGCAGACCTGCAGGCAGGCGCGGGTCAAGCGGTGGCGGGCCTCCAGGGGCTGGTAGGCGTCGGTCACCGTAGAGAAGGCCACCTCGCGGCCGCGCCAGCCAGGCCGCAGGAAGGCCTGCTCCAGCAAGTCGGCGGCCCGCGGCTTGAGCACGATGCGGCGCTCGAAATCCGTGCCCGCGCCCAGGCCCAGCAGCTCGTGGTAGTCGCGTCCCAGGCAGTAGGCGCAGGCGTGGGTGCAGCCCCGGTAGCAGTTGATGGAGTACTCGAAGCCGATGTCCGGGCTCTGGTTGCGGGTCAGGATGCGCTGGGTGTCGTCCAGCAGCAGCTGCAGCTCTTGGGGCAATCCTGGTAGCTCGGGCTCGTAGTGGAGGCGCTCGAAGCGGTTGGGCGGGTTCCAGGATTCTTTGAACATGTGTTCAGTATAGCATGCGCGACCAGGGCGCAGCTCGACTGCTGGGAACCCACCCTGCGTCTCGAGCGCCGTGGCGTCCTCGCTCCGCTGCGATCAGGGTTCCAGCGGGATCCAGTTCACCGGCTGGCCCGTGCCCTCGCTGATGGAGAACAGGCCATCTCCGGCTGCTGAGAAGGCGAGCGTCTCTCCCTGCTGCTCGGCGGGCAGCTCGATGGTGCAGGGATCCTTCGACAGCACCTGCGCGGCGGTCTCGTCGCCGTCGCGCAGCCAGAGATAGGCCGTGGTGCCGTAGGTGCGGATGATCAGCTTGTCGCCGAGAGGGCTGTATTCCGCGCCCGTGGTGGCGCTGCCGGAGAGGGGCTCCGAGGAGAAGTCGAGCCAGGCCACCTCATCGAGGGTGCTGATCTCTCCATCGATGTGGGGGGGGCGCTTGCGGAACACCCCGGTGTCGCCCGCGTAGCTCTTGGTGACGATGAAGATGGCGTCGGTGACGGGATCCACCAGCAGGGACTCGGCGTTGTGGGAGAGCCCGTCGGGGTACTCCAGCTCCAGGACCTTCCCCTCGAGCGTGCCCCCTTGTTCTTCAGCGGTGAGGGAGACGGTCGGCTCGGGCACGCGGTGGACCACCACCGAGTCCCTGGACTCGCCGTTGTCCCCGATGTCGCCGATGTAGAGCAGGTGCTCGCCGCTGTGGGGATCCTGGCCCAGGGCCAGGTCCTCCCAGTCGTACGCGGAGACGCCCTGCAGCTCCCAGGTCCCCAGGTGCGCGCCGGCGTGGCTCATGGCGTAGAGATACGGGCCATCGCCCGAGTCGTTGTGCACCCAGAGCACGCCCTCGTTCTGGCGGCTGTCCGCCAGGCCCGAGGCTTCGTCCACGGCCTCGCTCTCCACCTCGCCCAGAACCTCGGCCTGGCCCTGGGTGGGGCATATGGCCTGGCTCACGTCGATGGTGAGGCTGTTGGGGGAGAGCTCCAGTCCGGAAGACTCGGGCAGGCTCGCCGTGACCTGGTACTGGCCGGCGCCCAGGTAGGTGTGGCTGGTCTGCGCCCCCGTCCCCGCGCTGCCATCTCCGAAGTCCCAGCTTATCAGGTCCCCGGTCGCCACACCTCGGATCTCGAAGCTGACGCTGAGGGGTACCGCTCCTGCCGAGGGCGTCGCTTCCACGAGCAGCGGCTCTGTGGCCTCGCCCGCGGCGCTGTCGCTCTCATCGGCCTCCGGCGCTGCCTCGGACTGCCAGTACGGCCCTTGCCCGTGCTCCGTCCCGCTGTCATCCACGATCAGCTCGTTGGGAACGCTGCAGCCTGCGGAAATGGCGAGCGAAACGAGCCAGGCGCGGGCAAGCATCTCGGGACTCCGGGGGCGGGCACGGTCTTCAATGGCGAAGTGGACAAGGTAGTCAGGGGCGATCCGCCTGCGGTGTAACTTCTTGTAGAAAGAGAAGCAGCACCGCTCGGAATCGGAGGACCGGGCGTGTCGCCCGTGCGGTAGCGGTCGACGAAGTCGGTCATGGTGGCGTTGGCCGGCGAAGGAAAAGAGCAGACTATCACGGCCCTCTGTGCGATGATCCTGGTCGCCCTGCGCCTTGCGTCTCGAGGTCCCCCATGCCCCTGTGCGCCCTGCTGGCCCTGGCCGCCCTGCCCGCCCAGGCCGGCGTCGAGCTCGGCGTGGCCCCGGCCACCCGCAAGCTGCTGCCCGTGGACGCGCTGCCCGAGCAGACCTCGGCCTCTGTGCAGGCCGCCCGCGGCGAGTGGGAAGGCTTCCAGGTGGCGCTGCTCTCCGACGCGGATCTGTCGGATCTGGATGCCAGCCTCTCCGACCTTCAGAGCGCCGACGGTGCCACCATCAGCGGCGCCAGCGCGCGCATCTACCGCCAGTGGTATCTGGACATCCAGCAGCCCTCGCCCCTGGGGGTCACCTACCACGAGCGCGAGCCCGGCCTATACCCCGATCCGCTGATTCCCCTCCAGGATCCCTACGGATCCGGCGAAGACGTGGGCGAGGCCCTGTCCCTCGACGCCGGCGAGTTGGGCGCCCTCTTCGTGGATCTGCAGGTGCCGGCCGATGCGCCCTACGGCAGCTACCAGGGGCAGCTCAGCCTGTCGTCGGCCGGCCAGGAGCTGGCGCAGGTGGCCGTGGAGCTTCAGGTCTGGGACATCGACATCCCCGCGCAACGCTCCATCGCCACGTCCTTCGGCTTCAGCGACAACGCCGTGCGCTACTACCACGGCGGAAAGGGCGAAGAAGCCGCCGAGGGCTTCGAGGAGATCGAGCGCCGCTACCTGCAGGCCCTGCACGAGCACCGCATCGACCGCACGCACGTGGACGGCGAGGTCGACTTCGAGTTCGACGAGCATGGTCAGCTATTGGAGGTGGACTGGAGCGCCTACGACGCCGCGGTTGGGCCCCTGGCGGATGGCAGCTACTTCGACGACGGTATTCCGGTACAGCGCTTCAATGTCTCGCGCTTCCGGCCCGGCGGCGGCCTGGGCGATTTCAGCGAGGAGGAGTACGCCCAGGCGGCGGCCGCCTTCGCCGAGCACTTGCAGGAAATGGGCTGGTGGGAGCAGGCCTATGTCTATTCCACCGACGAGCCCTGGCTCAACGGCGGCGACCAGACCTACGAGCAGATCCACGAGGACGTGCAGCGCCTGGTGCAGGCTTCGTCGCTCTGGGAGGGCAAACCCCTGATCACGGGCCCCTACGACGCGCGGCTGGACGGCGACATCGGCATCTGGTGCCCGGTCACGCCCATGTACGACAGCTGGTTCTGGGGCCCGAGCACCTGCGCGCAGCTGGATGGCGCCTGCCCGGGGTGGGAGGTCTACGAGGAGCGCAGGAGCCAGGGCGAGGAGCTGTGGTTCTACGTCTGCAACGCCAACTACCCGCCCTATGCGGGCTACGACATCGACAGCGCCATCGGCTATGAGCCGCGCATCGTCAAGTGGGGGGCCTGGTACGAGGGCGCCACGGGCTTCTTGTTCTGGCGCAGCAACTACTGGGTGAACGACGATCCCTGGAACCACTGGGCCAACTGGGACTACTTCGGGGCGCTCTTCTCTCGCAACGGCGACGGCTTCGTCTTCTACCCCGGCGACCACGACGGCACGGCCGGGGGCCTGGGCTCTCCCGAGGGCGTGGCCATCGACGGACCGGTGGTCTCCTACCGCTTGAAGCAGATCCGCGACGGCCTGGAGGACTGGGAGCTGCTGCTCTTGCTGGAGGAGCTGGGCGGCGGCGACTACGCCCGGGAGCAGACCGAGCGCATCTACAGCCGCTTCGGCGCCAACTTCATCGAGGACTGCGACGATCCCGACCACTACTGCCCGGACGAGCAGCCCTGGACCCTGGACGAGACGCTGCTGCTTCAGGCGCGGGCCAACGTGGCGGCCAAGATCCTGTACCTGCAGGACCCTGAGAAGTGGCCCGATCCGGAGGCCGACACGGGCGACGACGCACAGACAGAGGAGGGCTGCGCTTGCGCGGCCCAGGGTCGCGCTGGGGGCCTGGGCCTCTTGCTCCTGCTGGCTTGGGGGATGGGCGCCCTTCGCAGGCGTCAGACCCACAGCACCTCGTGAGCCTCGCGCAGATCCGGCACCTGCCAGCGCCGCAGCAGGCGCTCGATGGCGGCTTGGGGGAGCGCGTCGCGACGTTGCTTGTTCTGGACGAGGAGGCGCTCCCAGGGCACCTCCACGTAGACGATGCGCACGCGCGCCCGGTAGTCGGCGAACAGGTCGATGCAGCGCTGGCGCATGTCGCGGCTCAGGCTGGTGGCATTCCAGGCGAAGTCCTGTCCCTCGCGTAGCAGCTCCCGGGCTCGCTGGCGCGCCGCCTGCACCACGGCCCCCTGCTTGCCCGTGGGCGCCGCGCCCAGCTGGCGGCGCAGCGCGTCCAGGCTGACCACGGGCAGGTGGGCGCCTTCGCAGGCCAGCCAGTGGTCCTTGCCAGCGCCGGGCAGGCCCGAGAGCAGGCTGACCTGGCAGCGGCAGTCGTCCCAGGCCTCGACCATGGGAGGGCGCTTCGGTTTGCGGAAGTACAGGAAGCGGCTGTGGTCGCTGGGGAATGGGTAGGGGCCGTCCAGGCAGCCCAGCTCGCGGCAGTACTGGGCGAAGAGCTCGATCCGCTCCAGCAGCTCGGCGCGGTCATGGCAGATGCGCCCGCGGGTGTCGGCCTGGGCCAGCAGGCCCAGCAGGCGGCAGCGTGCGGTCTGGGCGATGGTGATGGCGGCGCGCTGGCTGTCGGGCCGCTCGAGCAGCACGAAGGGGGCGTCGTGGTAGCGCACCAGCGCGGTGATGCGCTCGCGCGCGGCTGGCTCCAGGCCCAGGCGCCAGAGCAGGATGCGCACCTGCTGCGCGCCCCGGCGCCCGTGACCGCGGGAGAGGATGCGCTCGCCTTCCTGGCGCGTGCAGCCGGGCTTGCCCAGGTCGTGCAGCGCGGCGGCCAGGAAGAGCTCGCGGCGCGGCACCGCTGGCAAGGCGCGCCAGGCCGACATGTCGCAGAGGGCCTGCAGCACCATGCGCGTGTGGGTGAGCACGTCGCCCTCGCCGTGCCAGTGCGGATCCTGGGGGCAGTCGCGCAGCGCCTCCAGCTGGGGCAGGGCCTGCAGCGTCGCGTCCCAGTCCAGGCGCCAGTGGGGCGCTTCGGGTGACAATTCCAGGGGATTCATGAGCCGTAGATGTCCACGCCCGGGGCCAGCTGGTTGGGGATGATGGGGCGGTCGAGCCAGTGCTGGTCGGCGTCGAGCACGCGGGTCAGGAAGCTGGGGCGCACCAGCTTGTAGCGCGCCTGCACGGCGCCCTCCTCCTCGACCTTGATGTAGAGCCCCTCGGCCTGGTCGCTCGGATCGCTCTCGGCCAGGGCGCGCTGCGGATCGAGGCCCTTGGCGGTCGCGGCCTGCCGCAGCGCCTGGCGCCAGCCCGCTGACTTGTAGAGCGAGGGACCCAACAGGGACCAGAGCTGGTCCATGGAGCGCGCCTTGCCCTGCCAGAGCACGGGCACCGAGCGCAGGGGGCTGCGGCTCAACAGGGCCCGTCGCCGCGGGGCGGACAGGAAGACGCCCTGCTGGCGATCGAAGACGTCGAACTCCAGGAAATAGTGGGGCAAGCGATCGTAGAAGACCGTGTGGCGGGCGTAGAGCCACTCGCCGTAGAGCTGGTAGCGCCTGCCCAGGAACCGCCGCAGTGCCGCGTCATGGGTGGCCGCCCAGGTCTTGAACAGGGCGAAGTGCCGCTCGCGGGGGCCCCCCGCCAGGTAGTGGCCGCGGCTCTGCAGGCGCAGCTGCCCATCCTCGGAGAAGCTGATGCCGGCGTTGGCCCCGTCCAGCTTCTCCTCCACCACCAGCGGCCGCCCGGCGATGCGCGCGAAGGACACGGCCTTCAGGTCCTCGTCGCCTGGCGGCAGGCGGGAGCCCGGCAGGGGATGGGTGCGGGGGTATTTGAGCATTGGGGGGCCTATCCAGAGGCGCCGCTTGCGCACAGGATCCGGTGGAACCCCCCACCCCCAACCGAATACGCTGTCCCTGCCATGCGCCCGCTGCCGCTGCTCACCGTCTCGTTGCTCGCCTGCGCCCCCGCGCGCCTGCCCGACCGCGTGGCCAAGCCCGGCCCGCGCATGGTGACCGACGTGGCCATGCGCGACGGCACGCTCCTGCGCACCAAGCTGCTGCTGCCCGCGGGCCAGGGCCCCTTTCCCACGGTCTTCCTGCGGGTGCCCTACCCCCTGGATCCGCTGCTGGACAAGCGCTGCACCGAGTTCAACCGGCACGGCTACGCCTGCCTCTACCAGCACGCGCGCGGGCGTGGTCCCTCGCAGGGCGACTGGCTGCCCTTCGAGCACGAGCCCACCGATGGGCGCGACGCCCTTTCATGGATCGCTGAGCAGCCATGGTGCGACGGCAATATCGCCATGATGGGCGAGTCCTACCTTGGAGCCACGGCCTGGACCGTGGCCGAGGATCCCCCGCCCGAGCTCAAGACCATCATGCCCACGGTGGTGGGCACGAACCTGCGCGAGGTGATCTACGAGGGCGGCATGTTCCGCCACGATATCGCCACCGCCTGGATGAGCCTGATGCCGGGGCCCGAGTTCCGCTACGCCGGTGGCAGCCGGCACTACTGGCGCGCCCTGCGGCACCGCCCGCGGCGCAGCATGGACGAGGTGGCCGCGGACCGGCAGATCCCCTGGTTCCGCGTCTGGCTGGACGCCGATCCCCAGGCGGATTTCTGGCAACGCGAGGACGTGCTTCGTCTGCAGCAGGTGCCGCAGAACACCAGCCTGCCCGTGCTGACCATGGCCGGCTGGAGTGACGCCTTCCTGGGCTCCCAGATCAAGACCTTCCAGCAGCTGGCCACGCGCGAGCGCAGCACCCTGGTGATAGGGCCCTGGGATCACCTGACCCAGGTACGGGCCGACGTGAAGCAGCGCGGCCTGGACGACGAACTGGGCCTGGCCGCCAACTACTTCCAGTGGCCCCGCGTGCTGGACTGGCTGGGGCACCACCTGCGCGGCGAGCCCCTGCGCTACCCGGTGGGCGGGGTGGTCAGCTACGTGGTCAACGGCGGCGGCTGGCGCTGGTACGAGGCCTGGCCGCCGCCCACGCACGTCCACGAGCTGCGCTTCGGTCCAGGCGAGGATCCCCAGGAATGCACGGGCGCGCTGGGGCCGCAGGCCGGCAGCGGCGCGGTCAGCTGGACCTACGATCCCCAGGACCCCACGCCATCCCTGGGCGGAGCCGGGGTGCTGGTGGGCAGCTTCCCTATGTGGCGCGGGGCCGAGCCGGGCTTCGTGGACCAGGGCCGGCTCTGCCAGCGGCGCGAAGACCTGGTGGGCTTCGTCTCGCAGCCCCTGCAGGAGCCGCTGCACGTGGCCGGCGGCTTCAGGGCCCAGCTGCGCGTGGCCACGGATGCCGAGGACACGGCCTTCAACCTCCGCGTGCTCGAGCAGCGCCCCGGCGGTGCCCGCATCCACGTGCGCGAGGGCATCGTGGCGCTCTCGCAGCGCGACGGCGACCGCATCCAGGACTACCAGCCCGGCAGCGAGGTGACGCTGTCCATCGAGACCTGGCCCGTGGACTACGTCTTCGAGGCGGGCTCGCGCGTGCTGGTGCAGCTGGGCTCGGCCAGCTTCCCCAAGTACGAGGCCCACGCCAACACCGCCGAGCCCTGGGCGGATGCCGTGCGGACCGTGGTCGCCACGCAGCAGCTGCTGCTGGAGGGGAGCTCGGTGAGCATGCCGGTGGTGGTGGAGTAGCCCGCCCCCCTACATCTCCCCCCCGAAGAACACCGCCAGCTCGTCGCTGCCGTAGGCCGGTGCCAGCACGTCCAGCTGCCCGTCGCTGTTCAGGTCCGCCGCAAGCACGCACTGGCCCAGCTCGCTCTCGGCGGTGTCGCCGGTGATGGTGCCGTCGGCGGCGGAGACGTCCGTGGTGCCGGAGAGCGGGCCGTTGAACACGTAGATGGCGCCCACGGCCGAGTCGCTGGAGGAGTCCACGCCCCAGGCGCCCAGCACCAGGTCGGCGTGCCCGTCGCTGTCCAGATCGCCGCCGTCCACACCCATGCCCAGGTAGTCCTCGGCCGAGGCCCCCAGGATAATGGCCATGGCGTAGCTGGCCGCGTCGTAGCTGCCCGCCCACTGGCCGGCGCCGCCCGAGAAGAGGTAGGCCGCGCCCACGTCGGTGTCCGAGCTGCTGTCGGCCTTCTCGGCGCCCACCAGCAGGTCCTCGTAGCCGTCGCCATCCACGTCGCCGGGGGCGTTGATGCCCTCTCCGATGTTCTCGTTGAATGAGCCTCCCAGGAAGCTGGCGTCGGCGTCCGAGGCGGGCAGCAGGCTGGACCAGGTGGAGTCGCCGTAGAAGAGGTAGGCCTCCCCGGCGGTGGAGCTGGCGGTGTCGCTGTAGCTGGTGCCGATCCACAGGTCGTCCACGCCGTCGCCATCGGCGTCCACGGCAGGAGATATCTGCCGGAAGTAGCCCAGCTGATCGCCGCCCGCTGTCCCGTAGATCTCGGCCCCCACCTCGGCGCCCACGTCGTAGGCGCCGCTGAGCTGCGTGGCGTCGCCCCAGAGCAGGTAGATGGCGCCGGCCGCGTTGCGGTCCGAGGTGTCGTAGCCGTAGGCGCCCAGGGCCAGATCGTCGATGCCATCGGCGTTGACGTCGCCCACGAACCTGGCGGCGGAGCCCAGGTAGTCGTAGCCGTTGGCCGCGTACCACAGCGCGTCCGAGGTGGCATCCAGCGCCCGGGTGCCGGTGATGCGGCTGCCACCGTAGAAGAGGTAGACCGTGCCAGATGCGGAGACATAGGAGCCGTTGCGGTAGGAGGTGACCACCAGGTCGTCCACGCCGTCGTCGTCGAAGTCGCCCTCGGAGCACAGGACCCGGCCCGCGTAGTTGCTGGTGTGCTCCCCGTCCAGGGTGGCGTCCTGATCGCCGCTCATGGTCATGTCGGCGGTGATGGGCCCGTAGCTGATGTAGGCCGAGCCGGCTTGGGCGTCGCCATCGGCGCTGGTGGCGTAGTAGGAGCCGATCATCAGGTCGTTGGCGCCGTCGCCATCGAAATCGGCCACCGCCACGTCGTAGCCCATGCGCGAGCCCGCATCGCCGCTGATCAGCACGTCGGCGTCGCCCACCTCGCTGTCGCCCTCCAGGCCGCAGCCGCTGGCCGTGCCGTCGCAGTCGTCGTCCACGCCGTTGTCGCAGACCTCGGTGGCGCCGGGGTGAACGCTGGCGTCCGTGTCGTCGCAGTCGGTTCCGCCGTCGGCCAGGCTGTCGTAGCCGTCGCCGTCGGTGTCGGTGCTGGTGCCGCTGCAGCTGTCGTTGGCCTGCCCCGGCGAGGAGCCCGAGGCGCAGTCCGAGGCGGCCCAGTTGTCCTCCACGTCGCCCCGCGACAGGTCCACCCGGTCCACGCTGACGCCGTTCCCGGCGTCCATGGGCCAGGAGTAGCCGTCGATGTAGGTGATGCCGTCGGCCTCGTAGAGCATGATGGGATCGTTGACCGCCAGGCCCGAGGCCAGGGCCGAGTCGTCGGTGGTCAGCAGCAGCGCGTCCTTGGGGATGCTGTACTCGCTTGCATAGTCGGCATCCAGGATCACGGCGTAGCCGCCCGCGGCCAGCTCGGTGTCCTCGGGGTCGCTGAAGCCCTCCAGGGGATCGTCGGCGTCGCCGTCGTAGAGCACGAAGCCGGCCAGGTCGATGGTGGAGCTGCCGGCGTTGTACAGCTCCACGAACTCGCCGGTGGACTCGGTGCTGGGATTGCTCATGATCTCGGTGACCAGCAGCACGCCGACGTACCCGGACTGCTCGCCGCCCTCGTCGCCGGCGCAGACCGCGGCGCCCGGCGAGGCCCCGCCGGCGCAGGTGGAGGCCGCCCAGTTGCTGGCGTCGTCGATGGTCTCCAGGTACTGGCGCTCCATGCTGATGCCATTGCCCGGGTTCTCGGGGTGCAAGAAGGCGTCCAGCAGGTGCAGGCCGTCGGCCTCGTAGAGCGCCACCTCGTCGCTGACCGACAGGGAGTTGCCCAGGGTGCTGTCCTCGGTGGTCAGCAGCAGGGCGGCCTCGTCGATGCTGTACTCGGAGGCGTACTCCGAGTCCAGCACCACGGCGTAGGCGCCCGGCTCCAGCGAAGTGGTCTTGCCGTCGTAGCTCTTGAGCACGTCCGCTGCGTCGCCATCGGAGAGCACCAGGCCGGCCAGGTCCACGGCCGTGGCGCCGGCATTGACGATCTCCACGAACTCGCCGGTGTCCTCGTCCAGGGCGTTGGCCATCACCTCGCTGATGACCAGGGCCTCGCAGACGCCGCCTGCGGCCCCATTGAGCCGGCCGGCGCTGTGGCCGCTGCCGCAGGCGTCGTCGCCGGCCGCCCAGTTCTTGGCGCTGTCGCCGGCGGCGTAGTCGATCTTCTCCATGGAGACGCCGTTGCCCGGGTCCATCACCCAGGAATAGCTGTCGATCAGCGTGGCTCCGTCGCTCTCGTACAGGAAGATGGAGTCGGAGGCGTTGGAGATGGCATTGCCGATGGTGGAGTCGGGCGTGCTGACCAGCACCAGGCCGGCGGGTAGGGCGTAGTCCTCGGCGAAGTCCGGATCCACCAGCAGGGCGTGCTCGGCCGGGCCCAGCAGGGCCGAGCCGCCGCGGTAGCCCTCCAGCACGTCGGTGTAGGAGCCGTCGCTGATGATCAGCCCGCCCAGGTCGATCTCGGTGCTGGTGGGGTTGTAGATCTCCACGAACTCGCCGGTGGCCTCGTCCACGGCATTGGCCATCACCTCGGTCAGGACCAGCCCAGCCGGGTCACCGCTCTCGGCGAAGCAATGGGCCGCACCGGGCGACATGCCGTCGTCGCAGTCGCTGGCGCGCCAGTTGCCCGCCACGTCTCCGGTGTCCAGGTCGACCATTTCCAGCGAGATCCCGTCGCCGGGATCGCTGGCGTGGGAGAAGCTGGCGACCAGGGTGGTGCCGTCCGACTCGTAGAGGGTGGCGCCGTCCGAGGTGGTCAGCCCATTGCCGATGGTGGTGTCTTCGGTGGTGAGCAGCACCACGCCGCTGTCGATGCCGTAGTCGCCGCCGTACTCGGGATCCACCAGCACGGCGTACTCGCCGGCTGCCAGCAGCGTGCCGCTCTTTTCAAAGGCCACCAGGGTGTCGACGTCGTCGCCATCGGTGAAGACCAGCCCGGCCAGCTCCACCGAGGTGTTGCCCGCGTTGTAGATCTCCACGAACTCGCCCGTGGACTCGGTGGCGGCGTTGGCCAGCACCTCGCTGATGATCAGCTGGGTGCCGGAGTCGATGAACTCGTCGTAGCCGATGTCGGGCGCCTCGCCGGAGGGGCGCGTGTCGCCGTCGAAGTCGATGGTGACGCCGAGCTCGACCCCCTGGTCGATGCAGGGGGAGCTGGCGCCCAGGTGGTAGTCGCCCTCGGTGGCGGCCACAAGCAGGGGATCGGCGGAGAGATCCGTGCTGGCCGCAGAGGCGTCGTTGACGTAGTCGGTGCTGTTGCCCCAGACCATGTTGGCCTGCATGGTGGAGGCGCAGCCCGAGCAGTTCAGCCCGTTGTGATTGCTGGTGATGATGTTGTTGGCCACCTGGCAGGAATCGCCCGAGTTCAGCCCGATGGCCCCGGCCAGCGTGACGCTGCCGCCGCCGAAGCCGTTGGCCCACAGGGTGTTGTGGGCGATCACGCCCGTGCTGTAGGCGGAGACGATGCCCGCGATGGCGTTGGAGTGGACCAGCGAATTTTGAATCCAGTGATCGGTGTCCCACTCGGCGTAGATGCCGTACTCGTTGTAGGCCGCGGTCAGCTCGCCCATCACGGAGTATGCGCTGCCGATGCAGTAGATGCCGTACTCGAAGTAGAAGACCCCCACGTCGCGCACGTGCACGGTGCCGCCGTCGCCGTCCACGTAGACGCCCGCTTCGGTGGTGTACCAGGTGCCGTCGCTGACCCAGGTGGGCGAGGTGATGGTCATGCCGCTCAGGGTGGTCTCGGACATGCCGACGATATCCGCCGATCCCACCAGGTAGGTCTGCTCCTGCCCGGCGCCGGCCACCGTGATGGACTTGTCGATGCGCAGGTCCTCGGTGTAGGTGCCCGCGGGCACGATCACCGTGTCGCCGGAGCTGGCCGAGTCGATGGCGTCCTGGATGGTGGTGGTCACCACGATGTCGGCGATGGGGTGGGGCTCTAGATCCTCGAGCGGGAAGGAGGGCGCGGGCTGCTGCGGGTCGATGAGCGGGGGACCATCGGCGCAGGAGACCAGCAGGAAGGGCAGCGAGAAGTGGGCGAGGGTCATGGCGTCGTTCCTCGGGGGGGCGCCGTCGATTGTGGTTCATGAATGCTCGTTCTGCAAGCCGTGCCTCGGGGAATGCATGCCCTGGGTCAGGTGCGGATGGGATAGGCTGTTCGCGCCCTCTTCCGGAGGCCCCAATGACCTCTTCCCCCAACGCCGCCTGCCCCTGCGGCAGTGGCCGCAAGTACAAGAAGTGTTGTCGGGTGCTGCACCACGGCGAGGTGGCGCCCAGCGCCGAGGCCCTGATGCGCTCTCGCTACAGCGCCTACGCCCTGGGCCTGGCGGACCACATCATGCGCAGCACGCACCCGGACAGCCCTCACCACGGGACGGATGCGGCGGGCTGGCGCGCTGAGCTGCAGCGGTTCTGCCGGATCACGCGCTTCGAGGGCCTGAGCGTCGAGAGCGCCACGACCTTTGGCGAGACCGCCCGCGTTCGCTTTCACGCCAAGCTCCTCCAGCGCGGCCGCGACGCCTCCTTCACCGAGGAGAGCCTGTTTCGTCGGGTGCAGGGGCGTTGGCTCTACGTGGAGGCTGTCGGGCAAGCATGATGCTGGTGACGGATCGCCTCCTGCGGCCCAACATGCCCAGCACCAGACCCCCCGCCACGAGCGCCAGGCCGGCCCCAGCGTTCCTCGGCCAAGCCTGGGCGCAGCCCGCTACGGGGTAGAGCTCGCTTCCCGAGGGCCGCAGATCGCTGCCGCAGTCCGGCAGCTCCAGATCCACGCCGGTCTGTTCCTCGATCCAGTCGATGGCCGCGTCCGGCCTGACGTAGATGCCCCCCTCGGAGCAGGGACGCCGGGAGCTGTCGTACCCGCGCGAGGTGATCCCCACCAGGTAGACCGCCTCGGTGACCTCGACCGCCAGGTTGTAGTCCATGCGCTGCGAGGAATCCTCGCTTTGCTGGCTGGTCACGACCAGGTAGAGCGGGCCGCCCGAGTCGCCGAAGCAGGCGTCTACGCCGTCTCCCCCGGCACGCAGCTCGCCTCCGGGGCTCACCTCGGGCATGCAGCCCAGCCAGGTGTCGCTGCAGTCGGCGTCCTCCACCTCGGTGCTGGCCTGCTGCAGGCGGCTGCCGTAGCGCTCGCCCCAGGCGTCGGTGGCGCCGTAGCCCACGATCACCACCTCGGCGCCATCCTCGATGTGCTCGGCTGCGCAGCCCAGGGCGATGGTGCGCGGCGGGACCGATGCGGGGTGTTCCAGGATCAGCAGAGACAGGTCCAGCGTGCGTTCCCAGCGGGGGTACACGATGGTCTCGACGACGTCGATCTCCTCGCCGCCGCTTTGGTAGTCGACCGTGTCCAGCACCACGTGGGTGATGCCGCCAGCGCAATGCCCGGCGCTCAGCACCACGGTGGGAGCGATGAGCACGCCGGTGCAGCCCTGCTCCTCGCTGAAGAAGACGGCCGCAGTGTCGGGCCAGCTCCCCTGGTCGGCGTCGATTCCTCCCACCACGCGCTGGCCCCCGGCCAGCGCCAGGCCCTGCATCAGGGCCAAGCTCAGGATTGTTGTCGCAGTCATGGCGTGCTCCTCTCCTTCGGAACGGGTTGGGGCCAGCCTCGACCACTTCTTGCGACACCGGATCCCCTGTCGTGCGCGCACCCCTGGGGGCACTTTGACGGCGTCTTCACGTGGCGGTCCGAGGTTCATGCCCTGCTTGCGTGGCGGGCCCTTGCCTTCTCCGTGTGCGTGTTCAGATCGGGGGACGTGCTTGGTGCCGAGTCGCCATCCTTGCAGCCCAGGAGACCCCATGGACATCCTCGAAGCCATCTTCACGCGCCGCAGCGTCCGGCGCTTCCGCGATCGACCCCTTGCGCCTGAACAGCTCGAGAAGATCCTGCGCGCCGCCATGGCCGCGCCCAGTGCGGGCAACCAGCAGTCCTGGCAGTTCGTGGTGATCGACGATCAAGCGCTGCTGGACGAGCTGCCCGGCGTCTTCCCGAGCGCCGCTCCCTGCAAGCAGGCCGCGTTGGCCATTCTGGTCTGCGGCGACATGCGGTTGCAACGCTGGGAGGGCAACTGGGTGCTGGACTGCGCCGCGGCCACCCAGAACCTGCTGCTGGCCGCCCACGGCCTGGGGCTGGGCGCGGTCTGGACCGGTGTCTACCCGCAGCAGGACCGCATGGACGGCCTGGCGAAGCTGCTGGGCCTGCCCGAGCCCGTCAAGCCGCTGTCGCTGGTGGCGGTGGGCCACCTGGCCAAGCCCGGCGCAGGAGAGAAGGACCGCTTCAAGCCTGAGCGGGTGCACCGGAACAGGGATCATCGGCTGGGGTGAAGGGCTGGTCGGCTACCAGCAGCCAATCACCAGATCATCCACCTTGTGGTAGTTGGTGCTGCCCCCTGTGGCGCCGGCCACGCCGATCAGCCACTCGCTGGGGGAGTAGGTGCTGACGGTGGTGCTGATGTACTGGGTGCCGCCCAGGTAGACGTCGATGGCTCCGGCGTCGTACCAGATCTCGATGTCGTGCCAGCCCGAGTCCTCCAGCGTGGGGATGGAGGTGTCGAAGGCCAGATCCGAGAAGCTGGCCACGTCGATGACGGCCAGGTGGTTGCCGTTGTTGTCCCAGCCCGAGTTGTGGTAGGTGTCCAACTCCACGGCGTAGCCACTGAAGCCCTGCAGGCCCAGGTAGCCCCCGCTGGGGCCCACCAGCGTGGGATCGGTCTCGTCCAGAAAAGCCAGGGCCAGGCCGTCGGCGCCGCTGCCGCTGCCGGTCTCGAAGCTGAAGCTGGCGTACCAGGTGTCGCCCGGCAGCAGGTCCAGGAAGAAGGCCGTGCCGGCCATGCTGTTGGACAGGCCGGTCAGCTCCAGGTAGCCGTCGCTGCCGTCCCAGTCTTGGTAGGTGGAGCCGTTGAGGGACATGGTGCTGCCGGTCAGGGCGGCATCGAAGTCCATCACGTGGATGTCGCCGTCGGCCGTGCCGTCGCAGTCGTTGTCGGCCCCGTCGCAGACCTCTTCGGCGTCGGGATTGATGTCGTAGTCGCCGTCGTCGCAGTCCGTGTCGTCTGAGACGTAGCCGCTGGGCTGGTCGCAGGTGGTCAATGCGTCGTCTGCGTCGCCGAAGCCGTCGCCGTCCAGGTCGGCGTACCACTCGCTGGCGCCCTCGGCGTCGTCTTCGTCGGTGTCCCCGTCGCAGTCGTTGTCCAGGCCGTCGCAGAGCTCGCTGGCGTCGGGGTTGACGCTGGGATCGGTGTCGTCGCAGTCGCTGTCGTCTGAGACGTAGCCGCTTGGCGCTTCGCAGGTGGTCTTTGCGTCGTCTGCGTCTCCGAAGCCGTCGCCGTCGCCGTCGGCGTACCAGCTGCTGGTGTCTTCGGCGTCGTCTTCGTCCGTGTCCCCGTCGCAGTCGTTGTCCGCGCCGTCGCAGAGCTCGCTGGCGTCGGGGTTGATGTCGTCGTCGTCGTCGTCGCAGTCGTTGTCGTCTGAGACGTAGCCCTTGGGCTGCTCGCAGAGGTCCTGGGTGTCGCCGGCGTCGCCGAAGCTGTCGCCGTCGTCGTCGGCGTACCAGGTCTGGGCGTCCTCGGCGTCTTCGTCTGTGTCGCCGTCGCAGTCGTTGTCGGCCCCGTCACAGAGCTCGTCCGCGTCCGGGTTGATCTCGGCGTCGCCATCGTCGCAGTCGCCCGGTTCGTCGATGTACCCGCTGGGTTCCTCGCAGGCCTGGACACTGTCGTCCTCGTCGCCGAAGCCGTCGCCGTCGCTGTCGGCGTACCATGTCTCGCTGTCCTCGGCGTCGGCCTCGTCCCACCCCCCCTCGTCGTCGCCCGGGACGCCGTCGCTGTCGTTGTCGATGCCGTCGCAGAGTTCCTCGGCGGCGGGGGAGACGGTGTTGTTGTAGTCGTCGCAGTCCTGGGCCAGCTTCTCGGGCACGTAGGAGGAGGGCTGAGCGCAGGCCGTGGTCCAGCTGTCGGGATCGCCGTAGCCGTCGTTGTCGCGGTCCTGATACCAGGTGGCGGCGTCCACCGCGTCGTCCTCGTCCACGTCCCCGTCGCAGTCGTTGTCGATGCCGTCGCAGTGCTCGTCGTTATCCGGGTAGGCGTCGGGCTCGGCGTCGTCGCAGTCGCTGCTGTCGGCCACGTAGCCCTCAGGCGCGGCGCAGCCCGCGGCGGTGGCGTCGGCGGCGCCGTAGCCGTCCTGGTCCTGATCGGCGTACCAGGTCTCCAGCACATCTTCGTCGATCTCTTCGTCGCAGTCGTTGTCCGCGTTGTCGCAGACCTCGGTGCCGCCCGGGTAGGCGCTGGCATCCTGGTCGTCGCAGTCGGTGCCGTTGGGCACGTAGCCCTGGGGCAGGTCGCAGGCCTCGGTGGTGCTCAGCTCGTCGCCGAAGCCGTCTCCGTCGGCGTCGGCGTAGTAGGTGTGGGTCACCTCCTCGTCGATCTGGCCGTCGCAGTCGTTGTCCAGGCCGTCGCATTCCTCGGTGGCGCCGGGATGCACGCTGGCGTCGTCGTCGTCGCAGTCGCCGTCGTCCTCGGCGTAGCCGTCGGCGTCCGCATCCTCCTGGTCGACGGCGGGCGCTTGCCCGCTGTCGAGCTTGTCGGTGCGGCAGGCGAACAAGAGGAGGAGGGTGGCCAGAAGCGGGCTTGGGCGCATGATTCGCTCCGCGTGGTGAGGCGTGGCCGCATTGTAGCAGCAGGGCCGGCAACATCTCGTATTCGGCGGGCACGAAGGATATCCGGGACTGAGCTGGGGGCCCCGGCGCCGCCCCGGACCGTTATGGAGCTGCATGCCCTTGCTGCGCCTCCTGCCCCTTTTCGCCCTGCTCGCATCTCAGGCGCACGCCGACACCATCGACCACGACGGGGCCGAGGAGATGGTCTTCGACTTGATGCCCTACGTGGAGGAGGCCGCTGGCCGGCCCTTCGTCGAGGCGCCCAGCGTCGGCATCCTGACCCGCGAGCAGCTGACCGAACGCCTGGTGGCGCAGGCCCGCGAGGCGCAGGGAAGCAGCGCGGCCGAGCTGGTCCAGGGACGGGTCGAGACCTTGGTGGGCGAGGTGGCCCAGGGCGCGCTGGCGCTCTACATCGGCCGCTACCGTGGGCTCTTCCTGGTGCGCGAGTCCATCGAGTCCGTCTTCGCCGAGACCGGCGCGTCGCCCGAGCTGTTGGAGCCCGTGGTGCGCTGCGTGGTGGCCCATGAGCTGACCCACGCCCTGCAACACCAGCAGGCCAATGCCTACCCGGTCGCCGACCTGCAGGCGGCGCAGGGGCAGGAAGCCCTGATGGAGGGCCAGGCCGTGCTCGTGCAGGAGCAGCTCTGCGAGCACGATGCGCTGCAGTTCATGAAGGCCATGCAGGGCACGGACGTCCTGGCCAGCCGCCCACCCGGGGATCGCACCCTGCAGCTGTACGGCTACGGCCGGCACTACGTGGCCGTGCTGCAGCAGCGCTGGACGAACGACGCCGTCTGGTGGGCTCTCAGCCAGCCGCCACCCGCCAGCGAGGTGTTGGTAGCCGTGGGCCGATCCCAGCTGCTGCAGGGCTGGGACGATCCCGCGCTGGTGGGCGCGCCGGTGCGGACCATGGCGGATATCGAGGGCTGGGAAGTGATCGAGGGGCCCGTGTCGCCCATGCAGATGCTGCCCCAGCTGGGTGCCGGGCGCATCGGTCCGGACGCCGCTCCCCAGGCCCTGGCGGGCCAGGGCATCATCGCCAGGCAGCGCGGCAAGCAGCTGGCCCTGGTGGTCTTCGCGCTGGCCGATCCCGACGAAGCCCTGGAATGGATCCAGGCCCGGGGCGCAGCCGTGCGGGACTTCACCAGGGGGAGGGGAACCCTGCGCCTGCTGGCCGGCGATCTCACCATCACCGACCGGCCGGTGGTGCGACCGCTGCGCGGCCTGGCCCGGCGCGAGGACCTGGACGGCTCGCTGCAGCTGGCCCTGCCCAACCGCGGCTCGCTGGATTTTCAGGCGGCCATCTACCGCGAGCACTGGGCTGCGGAGGACGGCCTGTTGGTGGGGGCCTTCAGCCAGGGCGTGGACTGCTCAGCTGCCGCGCTCACCGATGCCATGGCGCAGGTGCTGTCCAGGGACCTGCCCACCGTTCCCTCCGGGAGGCTGGATGCGGACGGCGAGGCGCTGCTGGCCATCGTGGCGCCACCGATCCCACTGCCCGAGCTGCGTGCGCCCTGGCAATACGACTTCGGGAAGGCCTACTCCTACTATCGACGGGAGGAATACGGCGTCTGCCAGGAGCGTGTCGCGGCCATCGTGGAGCGGGTGGGGAACGTGGATCCCGTGGTCGCCCTGGCCCACACCTGCGCGGCCCAGGCGGGCGATCCGGCGGGCGCGGCGCGCTGGCACGCGGCGCTCAGCGGTCCCCAGGCCGCGGATCCGGCCGGCGTGATGGCGCATTGCTCGCTGCTGCGCGAGGCTGGCCGTCGGCGCGAGGCCCTGGCCCTGGTGGAGGGCTTCGAGCCGCAGCAGCCCGAGCAACGGGCCGTGCTGCAGGGCATGCGGGTGATGCTGCTGGGGGAGCTGGGCCGGATCGAGCGCGCCAAGGCCCTGGTCCAGGCGGGGGAGGGGGGGGCGCCGGCGCGGGTCTTTCTGGCTTCGCTGCTGGGGCTTCGGGATCGCTACAGCGAGGCGCGCGCCCTGCTGGCGGGCCAGTGCTCGCAGATGGAGAGTCCCTTCCGCGAAGACTGCTTCGAGATCCAGCGGGAGCTGGGGAACTGAGGGCCAGGTTCGGATCCGGCGGGTTCGGTGCTATCCTTCGCATGCAAGATTCTGCCGGAGGACCGCCCCATGTCGTGTCATCTGATCCTCGTCGTCTGTCTTGGGCTCGCGGGCTGCCGCAACCCGCCCGAAGGCACCCAGGCCGGGGACTGCACCGATCGGGCCGACAACGACGGCGACGGCCTGTTCGACTGCGACGACGAGGGCTGTGTCGGCTCGCCTGACTGCGAGGAGGCCGACACCGACACCGACACCGACACCGATCCGGAGGCCGATGCGGACGCCGACGCCGACGCGGATACCGACACGGACACCGATGCCGACGCCGACGCGGATGGCGATACCGACACGGATTCCGACGCCGACGCCGACACGGACGCCGACGCCGACACGGACTACACGGTCTGCGACGACGGCCAGGCGCCCTACGACGAGATCCAGGACGCCGTGGACGACGCGGACGACGGCGACGTCATCACGGTCTGCGCCGGCACCTACGACTACGTGGAGTTCCTGCGCGACGACGTGGTGCTGCAGGGCGTGGACGGGGCCGATGTGACGGTGATCGACGGCGGGAGCTGGCCCGCCATCCAGGTCACGGGTCAGTCGGTGGAGGTCTCGGGTGTCACGCTGACCGGCGTGGCGCAGCAATGGGCCGCCGCCGCCCTGCAGGCCGACAACGCCACCCTGTACCTGCACGACATGCGCGTGGCCGACATCACCTCGGTGGAGGACTACTCCACCTACGGGGTGAACATGGACGACGACGTCTCCTCGGAGTGGGAGAACGTGGTCTTCGAGGACAACGAGACCACCATCCTCTTCCGCGCTGCGGCTGGGGGCAGCTCCCACGTGGTCAAGCACTGCGTGTTCACGCGCAACTCCTGGGAGTCGGCTCACGGGCTGGGGGGCGCAGTGGTGATGTTCTCCCAGCCAGACCTGGAGTTCCACAACAACCTGATCTACGACAACGAGACCTTCAGCATCACGCTGGCCTATTTCCGGGCCGGCGAGGAGGGCGAGCGGCAGGAGGTCTTCAACAACACCATCACCGACAACGCCAACGGCGACGCGGGCACCGATGGGATCTCCATCCAGACCGGCGTCGAGTTCCTGAACAACATCGTGGCCTTCAACGACGACGTGGTCCACGTGGCCAGCGGCAGTGCCACCTACAACGACATCTACGAAAACGGCACCGTCGACTACGACTTCGACAGTGGAACCTTCGAGAACAACCTGGACGACGATCCGCTCTTCGTCGATGCTGCGGGCGAGGATTTCACGCTGGAGGCGAGCTCGCCCTGTGTGGATGCGGGGGATCCGGCGGGCGGGTACGACGACGCGGATGGGTCGCGCAACGACATGGGGGCCTATGGTGGGCCG
>CAYVQL010000058.1:0-10194 GCA_964454135.1 uncultured Enterobacterales bacterium
GGCATCGACAACGACTGCGAGGGCACCGCCGACCAGGGCGCCAGCGACGCTTCCACCTGGTACGCGGACAGCGACGGCGACGGCTATGGCGACGCCGGCAGCAGCAGCGACGCCTGCGACCAGCCCACGGGCTACGTGGCCGACGACACGGACTGCGACGACGGCGAGGCCGCCGCCAACCCCGGCGCCAGCGAGATCTGCGACGGCATCGACAACGACTGCGACAGCACCGTCGACGAGGACGACGCCGAGGACGCCGCCACCTGGTACGCCGACGCCGACAACGACGGCTACGGCGACGCATCCTCCAGCACGTTGGCCTGCAGCCAGCCCAGCGGGCACGTCTCGGCCGACACGGACTGCGACGACGGCGAGGCGGCCGCCAACCCCGGCGCCGCCGAGGTGTGCGACGGCATCGACAACGACTGCGACGGCTCCGCCGACAACGACGCCACGGACGCCAGCACCTGGTACGCCGACGCCGACTCCGACGGCTACGGCGACGCGTCAGCGAGCAGCGTCGCCTGCGACCAGCCCAGCGGCTACATCTCCGACGACAGCGACTGCGATGACGGCGACGCCGCGACCCATCCCGGGGCCACCGAGGTCTGTGACGGCTCCGACAACGACTGCGACAGCTCTATCGACGAAGACGCCAGCGACGCCTCCACCTGGTACGCCGACAGCGACAGCGACGGCTACGGCGACGCCAGCACCAGCAGCGCGTCCTGCGACCAGCCCAGCGGCTACGTGGAAGACGACAGCGACTGCGACGACACGGACGCCGACGTCAACCCCGACGCCCTGGAGATCTGCGACAGCGCCGACAACGACTGCGACGGCAGCACGGACGAGTCCGACGCCTGGTGGGACGAGAGCTGGACCTACCGCATCCCGGTCACCCTGACGGCGTCGAGCTACGACGTGGACGGCCCGCCCGTGACCGTGGAGGCGGACTTCCGCAGCGCGTTGGACGATCTGGGAGACAGCGACGCATTCGACGAGGAGTCCATGCGCGTGGTGCTGCAGGACTGCTCTCTGGGCCAGCCCGAGCTGCCGTCCCAGTTCCTGGACGACTGGACCGATCCCTTCGCCAAGGACGACGCCGTGGACAGCAGCGGCGACGAGGCCGGCACCGTGGTCTTCCTCTACGACGAGGACGGCGACTACTCCAGCCTGGAGACCCTGGCCGCCAGCAGCGAGGTGGAGCTGGCCATCTACTTCGACACCAGCGGCAGCGATCCGGCCTACGCCACCGACCTGGTGGCCGAGGCCAACGAGCTCAAGAACGACGTGACCACCGCCGAGTTCGACGAGGATGCCGGGGGGCTGCTGGACGAGCTGAAGTTCGAGGGCTCGGTCAACCTGATGAGCCAGACCGAGTCCTGCTGCGGCAACTCCATCTACACCACCAGCTGGGCCATCAATCCCCAGGACAACGCCGGCACGCTCACCCTGCTGGAAGAAGGTCCGGTCTTCGCCGCCACAGAGGCCAGCGGCAGCCTGTCGGACAGCTACGGCGGCTTCGAGTACAGCTACACCTACTTCATGTTCGCCGGCCGGCCCGAGCTGTGGAGCAGGATCTACCAGGTCACCACCGCCGACACCTACAGCGCCCACAGCACCGACTTCACCAAGGGCATGCGCCCCTGGCAGTCCAGGCACGACGATCTGGCCACCAAGCTGGAAGAGACGGACAACGACGACCTCTACATCGACGCCTCCGATGGCACGACCGGCATCGCCATGGCCTACCACCAGGCCCCCACCTACGTCACCGACATCTACAACGCCGACCCGCACTTCATCCTGTACGGCAACGACTACATGGACACGGGCACGGGCACGCCGGCCACGGTGCCCTCGGGCACGGTCTATATGGACAATATCGTGGTCTTCGCGCTGCCCCACGACGGCGAGTTCGCCGACGCCGAGGACACCATCTTCGGTCTGATGGAGGGCGTGACGACCAGCGTCGACGCAGCCGAGAGCTTCTAGAGGTGCCAGCAGCAGGCCGTCGGTCGTAGGCGCCTCGCGGCCTTGGGAGCGACATGCCCAGCCTGTTCTTCCACCTGCTGATGTTCGCGCTCACGGCGGGCGGCCTGCTCTGGCTGGGCCGCACGCCCACGCTGGAGCGCCTGCTCTCCATCACCAGCCTGTGCGCGCTCTGCTGCCTGCTGCTCACCTTCCTGTGGTGGCGCCTGTTCGGCGCCACCATCTTCTACGCCATCGAGCTGGGCGCCTGGCAGGCCTTCCTCTACATGCCGGCGCTGGCCCTGGGCGCGGCCTGGACCTTGCGGGGCTCCCGCCCGCGCCTGGCCGCGGCGCTGACCGCTCTGGGCCTGCTGACCGGCCTGGCCGCCGTCGACGCCTTCCTGGTGGAGCCGCACTGGCTGGAGCGGACCCGCTACGTCCTGCGCAGCGAGCGCCTCGAGCAGCCCCTGCGCATCGTACTGCTGGCGGACCTGCAGACCGACCGCATCGGCCCCTACGAACGGCGGGTGCTGGACGCGGTGGCGGCAGCCGACGCCGACCTGGTCCTCTTCGCCGGCGATTACCTGCAGACCGACGATCCGCGAGCCTACGCCTCCTTGAAGGCGCAGCTGATCGCGGCCCTGCAAGACGCGCAGCTGCAGCCCCCGCTGGGCATCTTCGCCGTGCGGGGCGACGTGGACGGCTACGCCTGGCCCGAGATCTTCGCGACCATCGGCGCCACGGCCGTGCAGCGCAGCGCGAGCTTCGACCTGGGGCCCATCGCGCTGACGGCGCTGGATCCCGTGGACTCCCGCGCCAGCCGCCCTCCCGTGCCCCAGCTGTCCAAGTTCCACGTGGTGCTGGGGCATGCCCCCGACTACGCCCTGGCTCGGCCCTCGGCCGACCTGCTGCTGGCCGGGCACGTGCACGGCGGCCAGGTGCGCCTGCCCTTCTTCGGCCCCCCCTTCACTCTCTCCCGCGTGCCCCGCGCCTGGGCGGCGGGCCTGACCGAGCTGCCCTGGGGCGGCTGGTTGCTGGTCTCGCGCGGCATCGGCCTGGAGCGGGCCGAGGCGCCGCGCATGCGCCTGCTCTGCCGCCCCGAGCTGGCCATCATCGACCTGGAACCTCTCTGACGTCGTTCGCCGGGCGCCCTGATCCCCTCAGTCGATGTAGCCCACCGCCCGCAGGGCATCCAGGACCGCTTCGGACGAGCCTGGCTGCCTGACGACCTCCTCCCCGCCCCGTCGCAGCAGCTCGCCCAGCGCCTGCGGCGGGTCGCTGCACGGCAGGGGGCGCTGCTCGTCGTGGTCTTCGCGCAGGTCGAAGCGCTGGCAGCGGCCGTCCTCTGAGACGTACTTGGCGCTCCCCTGCAGCACCGTGCCCACCAGACTTGGCCGAGCGTCCTCGGCAGCCTCCGCGGAGCGCAAGCCGTAGACCAGCGCGTGGGGCGGGACGGGTTCCTCGGGGAGCTGGCCCTCCAGCACGAGATCGAAGACGTGCAGCGCCGAGAGCGGCTCCGACAAGCGGATCGCGCCCGCGTCATCCAGGTAGACAAGGGGCACGCGCACGACCTCCTGCCAGACGTGCTGGCCGTGGTCGAGACGCCGGTGCTCGCCTAGGAATTCCCCGTGATCCGAGACCACGACGAGCCGCAGGCCGCGGCGGGTCCAGCCGTGATCCTCGATCATGCGCAGCACCTCCCCCATGACTCGATCGGCGCGAAAGACCGCGTAGTCGTACAGATCGCCCACTCTGCGCAGGTAGGCCTCGGACTCGGCGTCCGCCAGCTCCCCGCGTGTGTAGCGCTCGAAGAGCCCTTCGGAGCCCTTGTCGTAGGTGTAGCCGCGGGTGGGGGGCAGCCAGCCCAGGTCGTCGGGAACGCCAGCCCAGGGATTGTGGGCGTCGGAGATGTTCACGAAGAGGAACAGGGGCTTTCCGCTGGGATCGAGGTCGTACCGCAGCAGCTGCCGCAGCTCGGCCAGCAAGGCGTCCCCGTAGATGAGCCCGCCGCGATCGCGAAAATGGTGGAAGCCGCGGGCCAAGCCCGTAGCGGCCGAGACCACCGGGTTGGCCGAGACCGCGGCCGTCTGGTAGCCCCTCTCCGCCATGCGCTCCGCCAGCGTGGGCAGCGTCTCGTCCAGGGGGTAGGCCTGGCCCACGCCCAGCGGGCCCGGCGGGCGAACGCCGAGCCGCTCCAGCTCGAGCGCCTGGCTGGAGTCCGTGACGCGATCGGTGTGGGCGTGGTGGCCTGGCACATCCACGCCGGTGAAGAAGCTGGCGTGGCTGGGGAGGGTCCAGGGACTGGGGGCGTACGCCTGGCAGGTGAAGGCGGCGCCAGCAGCCACCAGCGCCTCCAGGTTCGGCGTGGTGGGCCGCTCGTAGCCGCAGATGGAGAGCCGGTCGGCCCGCACCGTATCCAGCACGACGAGGACCACGGAAGCCGCACGGGGATCCGCGCGATGGCGCCAGGTGAGCAGGGCCTGGCGCGCCAGCTCCGCCCCCCCAAAGCTCCACGCGAGCACCAGGGCGCCCATCAGCGCCAGCGCGCCGTAGAGCGCTACACGCACCGCGTTCGCTCTCTCCAGCATGAGCTACTCCACCCCGCAGCCCTCCACGGGGAAGGCGG
This sequence comes from uncultured Enterobacterales bacterium, assembly GCA_964454135.1. Taxonomy (GTDB): domain Bacteria; phylum Myxococcota_A; class UBA796; order UBA796; family JAFGLY01; genus CAYVQL01. Next base: position 4,601 of record CAYVQL010000058.1, read on the forward strand.
GCGCGGGCTCACCCCGCAGGTGGGCCCCCAGGTGGGCGTGCAGGGTCTCGGCCACCACCTGGTGTCCAAAGGGATTCAGGTGCACGTCGGTGATGAAGGTCTTCATCCAGACCAGGTGGCCGTCCAGGTACTCGTAGATGGACGGCGCGATGAACTGCTCGTCCTGGCCCGCCAGGTATTCCACCTGCAAGAGCGTACGCGGCTGGCCGTCGCGGTACTGCACCACCTGCTGCAGGCCCCCGTCGATCTCCAGGCGCAGGCCCTGCTCGCGCTCGTGGCAGTCCAGGATGGCGGCCATATCGATCACGTCCAGCTGCGCGGCCACCTGCTCCAGCAGCGCCCGCTTGTAGGCGCCGTAGCGCTGCAACCAGGGGTAGAAGCTGTTGACCGGCTCCACCAGCACCACGGCCTTGGCGTCCGCCCCGCGGACGGCCTTCACAAGCGCGGCCACGTCCGTGCGGTATTGCTCCAGGGGGCGCTCGAACATGGGCAACGCGTCGTTCACGCCCACCGAAAAGACCCAGAAATCCACCTCGTAGTCGCGCTCGTGCTTGAGGAAGGCGTTGCGGGCGTAGTCGGTGGTCATGCAGGGGATGCCAAAGTTGACTACCTCGAAGCGCGCTTCTGCAGGGGGATCCTGATTGAGCTGCCGCTCCAGCAGGGCGCAGAAGGTCTCGTCGTCCTGCACGCCTTCGCCGAAGGTGACGCCCGTGCCGATCACCCCGACCCGGTAGGCGCCGGGCGGCTTGCGATAGGCGTAGACCTGCTCGCCGCGCAGGCCGCGCTCGTTGACCTGGCAGTCGTAGAAGAGCACGCGCCGCGAGGGAGGCAGGCCGCCGTGGGCCTCCACCAGCTGGGGCAGGTCGGGCAGGGCCATGTCCTCGTGCCGGCGGCCGGGCTTCAGGCCCAGAGTCTTCAGCTCGACGCCCTCGAAGTCGAAGCGCAGCACGCCTGGCAGGGGCGCGATGGCCTTGGGGTGCTGGTACTGGTACAGCGGCGTGCCCGTGGGCACGGGCCGGGGCAGGTCATCGCCGTGGGCGCCGGAAGCCGCCGTCGGGCGGGACTGGGGCCGTGGCGGCGGGCTGGAGGGCGCGACGGACGCAGCGGGAGCGGCGGGCGCAGCGGGCGGTGCCTGCTCGGCGACGGGCGCGTCGCGGCAGGACGCCAGCGTGGCCCCCAGCGCGCCGGCCGCCATGGGGAGCAGCAGGGTCCCAGCCAGGATCGAGCGCCGTTTCATGACGCCTCACTCGCTTCGGGCGCAGCGGAAACCGCTGGTCTTGCGCCGCAGGCCGCTGGGGAAGGCGTTGCGCTCGCCGCGCAGGCTGAAGCTCATCTCGAAGAAGTAGGATCCGCCCCTGACCGTGGCGTAGAGCGACGCGATGGGGTGGGTGTGGGGATCCTGCAGGCGACCCTGGGCGTCGCGCTCGCCCAGGTACTGGTCCCAGCTGGTCACGCGTGTGTCCGCGCACCACTCCCAGGCGTTGCCGAAGCCGTCCAGCACGCCGTAGCGAGAGGCGCCCTCGGGGTAGCTGCCCACGGGCGAGGTGCGGGGCCAGCCGTCGCTGCTGTCGTAGTTGGGCACGGTGATGCGCCCGTGGTTGAAGAGATCGCCGCGGTACTCCTCGCCCCAGGGGAAGCGCCGCTCTTCGGCGGAAGAGCCCAGCACGGCCAGCTGCCACTCGGCCTCGGTGGGCAGGCGCTTGCCAGCCCAGGCACAGTACTCCCGTGCGTCGTACCAGCTGATGAGGATCACGGCGTGGTCTTCGATGCCCGCCGGAGGAGTACCGCCCTGCCAGTTCCAGCCCTCGTCGGCCCAGCCCTCGGCCACGTGGGGCGGACGATAGCCCGTGGCCTGCAGGAACTCGGCGTATTGGGCGTTGGAGACCTCGGTGGCGTCGATGTAGAAGGCGGAGACCGCCACGTCGCGGGCCACCGGGGGCAAGGGGGCGGAGCGGGCGGCGCGCTGCACCTCCTCGGGGGGGGGCTGGCCGACGGGGCGGGCCGGCGTGCGGGCGTCGCGGGTGGCAGCCAGGGGCCCGGTGGGGGGCGGCTGGGATGGGCCGATGCCCTTGGGCCAGAGCTTGTCCTCGGGCAGGCGACCCAGGCGCACCAGGTTGCCGGGGATGCGGATCATGCCCTCGGGCGCTGTCGCGGCCTGCGGAGCGGCCGGCCCCTCAACCGCGGGCTGGCAGGCGGATCCCAGCAGCGCGACGATCAGGGTGCATAGGCGCATCGGAATCCCACGGTCAGGCGCACCTGCTCCGGCCGCGCCGGCTCGCGGTGGGTGCAGGTGCAGTAGCTGGGCATGTTCATGAAGGAGCCGCCGCGCAGGACGCGGTAGGGGCTGACTCCCTCCACCAGGGGATCCTGGGCGTCCCCGGCTGCGTAGGTCTCGGCGTGGTAGCTGTCGGCGGTCCACTCCCAGGCGTTGCCCGCGGCGTGCAGCAGGCCCCAGGGCGAGACCAGGCGGGCGTCCTGCTGCTGCACCGGGGCTGTGACCACGCCCTCGATCACGGCGTGGCCGGTGAAATCAGCCCAGATGGCGCCCAGCAGGTCGGCGTCTCCCCAGGGATAGGCCGCGCCTTCGGGGCGGCAGGCCCGCTCCCACTGCGCCTCGCTGGGCAGCCGCCCGCCCTTCCAGCGGCAGTAGGCGTCGGCCTCGTACCAGCTGACCGCCACCACCGGATGCTCCCCGCCGCGGCCCGCGGCTCGCAGCTCGGCACCCGCGCCGCCGGGATTCTGCTGGGCCCAGCGCCAGCCCTCGGGCGTCCACAGGTCTTGCTGCCTGTAGCCCTGGGCCGCAAAGCGCTCGAACTGGGCGACGGTCACCTCGAAGAGGTCGATGCGGAAGGCGCTCTGCCCCACCTGGCGCGGGGGGCGCTCGTCCGGCGCCCGCCCGCTGCCCTGGGTGAAGCTGCCGGCCGGGATGCTCGCGATGGAGTCCGACGCCTGGGGGGCCTCCCCTGCCCCGGGATCGGCGCCCCATACGGGAAGCAGCAGCAGGAGCAGGAAGCGCATCGCGACTACTCCTGACAGGAAGGGGAGGCCAGGGCCGTGTTCCCCTGATGGCCCATGTTGATGCGCTCACCGTTGGGCGCGGGCTCATCCTGCCAGTCGCTGGCGGGATTGCCGACGTCGATGGCCGGGGAGCAGCCGGCGTCGCCAGACTCGGTGCTCTGCAGGGAAAAGTCGCTGGGGGCATCCCGAAAGAGCGGGTCCTGGTCCTGGATGACGCCCATGCCCAGCTCCAGGCGCGCGGCGTGCTCCTTCTCACTGTCGTGGAAGAGGCAATACTCGACGCTCACACGCTCGGGATCCTGAAGCTCGTCGACGACGGAGAGGCCGGATTGGTTCCCGACGAAGAGGCTGTTCTGCACAGAGACCAGCGCTTCGCCCGGTGGATCGGCATCGTTGCTGATGCCGATGCCGTTCAGGTTGTCGTAGAAGACGCTGCTTCTGACCTTCACGTCGATCGCGCCGGACTTGACCAGCAGGCCCGCCTTGCCACGGAAGCCCACCACCTGGAGGCGGCGCAGCCACGCCTCCAGCGGCTGCTCCAGGTCGGCGCCGTCCAGCATGATCGCCATGGCGGCGTCGGCGCCCGCGGTCTCCAGCCCCCCTTCGAAGCGCACATCGCGCACCGTCAGCTGCATGTTGACGCCCACGGCGTAGATGCCAATTCCGGCACCATGATCGCTGGCGATGCCCGCCATCGTGAAGTCCTCGAAGCTGACGTAGTCCGCCCGCACGCTGATCAGCATCTCAGGTTCCTCTCCAGCGGCGCCGGTATGGGGCCCCTGCAGCTCCGTCTGGTCGACGCCGCTGCCGCTGATGGTCAGGTGAGGGATGTCGATGTCCAGGCCGCTGACAGGGAAGCTGCCGGCTCCCAGCAGCACCTGCTTGCGCTCGTCGTTTCCCAGCAGCGCCGCCTGCTCGACGGCGGCGGCCAGGCTGGCGCAGGGCGCCTCGACCTGCTGGCAGTCGTTGTCCTCATCGCTGCCCGTGGTCTCCACGTAGAGCACCACCTGGGCTTCCTCGGGCAACGGCCCCGTGTCGAACACGGCGGGTTCGCCGGTGTCGGAGTCGCCGGGCTCGGAGTCGGGCTGGGAGTCGCCGGGCTCGGAGTCGGGCTGGGAGTCGCCAGCCGAGTCGCCCGGAGCCGAGTCGATGCAGCAGTCCTGCCCGGTCTCTTCTGCGTCGCCGCAGCCGCGACCGCCGCAGGCAGCCAGCAACAGGAACAGCAGGCTGGGTTCAATCCGTGGCAAAGGCCCTCTTGATGGCGAAGCTATTTCCCTCGTCGCCGCTGATCATCGAGGTGAAGTACAGCACCAGCGTGCCGTCGTGCAGCCGCACCATGCTGGGATCGAAGATGTCCTCGCCGGCATCCTCGTCGGATTCCACCAGCACCGTGGCCTCGGCCGTGGGCAGCAGGTCTTCGTCCAGCGGCACGTAGGCCAGGCCCCGCGACTCCCACATGCCCCCCTGCTCCAGGGGCCAGAACCAGGTGTGGTACAGGCGCAGGCCGCCATCGGCCAGGTAGACCGGGTCCGGATCCACGTGGTGCTCGTCCATGATGGAGCCGTCGGAGAGCACCTGGGTGGCCAGGCTGTCGGCGTCGGCCTCGAGCACGTGGATACCCTCGTTCTCGCCCCCCAGGTGATCCATGTAGAAGAGCAAAGCGTCGCCGTCGGACCTGGAGATGGCCGAGGGCACGCTGAAGACGCCACCTTCGTAGCCGCCTTCGTAGAAGTAGCTGTCCTGGTGCTCGAAGCTGTTCCCGTCCGGGCTGGTGGCGTGGCAGAAGTACGAGACGGGAGGATCCTCTTCCGAGAAGGACTCGTCGTAGCCCTCCAGGATGAAGAGGTAGCTGTCCTCGGTCCGGATCCAGACCGTGGCGTCCTGCAGGCGCTCCCCGCACTCGATGGGGAAATCATCGGGCCAGAACAGGGGCGCCCCCTCGCTCCACTCCAGCCCGTCGTCGCTGGTGAGGACCGAGCGGGCCTCGAAGGCCTCGCCGTGCATCTCGCCCGCCAGCATGCCGAAGCGGCCGTCGGGGTAGACGAAGAGGTGGGGCACGGTGTAGCCCTCAATCTCGAAGTCCTCATCCCTCTCCCAGGTCAGGCCGCGCTCGGGTTCTACCATGAAGTGCTCGGCCTGCCACATCCAGTCGGGGGGCGAGAGCCAAGGATCCACGGGGCCGGTGTCGCCGCTGTCGCCAGTCTCGCCGCTGTCGGCAGTGTCGCCGCTGTCGCCGCTGTCGCCGGTCGCATCGCTGTCCCCGGGCTCGGCGCTGTCGCCGCTGTCGCCGTCCTTGCAGGCCATGGACAACGCGCAGAGCAGGGCGAGGCAGGTATGCAGCTTGATAGACACGGAACGCTCGGGGTCTGCGGGGGGAATGAACCGCTTCGTGGGTAGCCGCCTCTGACGGAGGCCGCAAGCGCGGCCAGAGCGGCCATCCCATGGCGGCGCCTGGCCACATGATAGAGTGCTCGCCGCGGGCCCCCACGCCAGCCCCGGCCCCGCCCCCCCCCCCCCGGACCCCACCCAGAAAACCCCACCCGCCAAGACCCCACCACCCACAGGCGCCCCCCCCC